>DASXWB010000850.1:0-12726 GCA_036503915.1 Lacipirellulaceae bacterium
CCGCCATTTGCGACGTCCGTACTTCTTCAATCCGCGAAGTCCCACGTAATCCTCGTACGTGGCCTTTCGATACGGGAGGTGACCCAGCTCCATGGGCGCCATGACGCCATCGGTAATGAGCGTCGTCCCCAGACCAGTGCCCAACCCAAGGAAGAGCATACGTCCGCCTTGGTAACTTCCGAGTGCCTGCATGGCTGCGTCGTTGCTCAGCTTTACGGGACAGTCGAGCGCTCGTGCATAATTGAAGCCGACCCAGCCGCGGCGAAGGTTGTGTGGTTCCGCCACGGGCTTGCCATGTAGAACGGCTCCGGGATACCCGATCGACACAACGTCGTACTTCCAATCGGCGGCGAGCTTCTTGACGCCATCGACCATTTGCGCGGGCGTTAGCGCCCGGCCGGACGGAAACTTCCGCGGCTCGTCGTGGCCGGTGGCAAGAATCTTCACGCTGGATCCACCGACATCAACGGTCAGCACATCCATCGCGACACCCTCCTCCATAACGCTCCATGATTCCATCTAGCATCAACGCTCGTTATCTAGATAGGTAACTCTCCTCCGCGAGCGCCCCACACTTCGAGTCGAGTACGTCCATTAGCTCATTCCACGACTTAGCGAACGACTTCGCACCCTCCTCCTGAAGTTGCGCAGCGAGGGCCTCGATATTGATGCCGGCTTTGACAAACTCTGCGAATGTCGCCTCGCGTTCGCCGCCGTCCATAGGCAAGGTCGCGCCGGCTTCGCCGTGATCGGCAAAGGCCTTCAGGGTTGCTACAGGCATCGTGTTTACTGTCAGCGGTGCAGCGAGCGATTTTATGTATAACGTGTCGGACACCGCCGGGTCTTTCGTGCCCGTGCTGGCCCACAGCAATCGCTGAGGCCGTGCGCCGAAATTGTAAGTCCGCTGCCAGCGAGGCGATGTAATTAGTGCCTGGTACGCCTTGTATGCCTGCTTTGCGATCGCGATTCCAAGCCGATTTTTCAATGAGTCGGAAACCTTGCCCAAGAGAGCGCCGTCCCAGCGGCTGACAAATAACGAAGCCACGGAACCGACATAAGGATTTAGCCCGGCGTCGATTCGTCGTTCGATTCCACGGAGATAGGCTTCCGCGGCCAACAGGTAGTGTTCGCGCGAGAACAAAAGCGTCACATTGATCGGCACGCCGCCAAAGATCGCGTCCTCGATAGCCGGCAGGCCTTCCTTCGTGCCCGGGATCTTAATGAGCACGTTCGGGCGACCGGCGCGGGCATGCAACTCTTTGGCTGCCGACAAGGAAGTCGCCGTGTCGTAGGCCAACAGCGGAGATACTTCGAGCGACACCCAACCGTCCACGCCGCTGGTCCTCTCCCAGATTGGGCGAAACAGGTCGGCGGCTTCGGTAATGTCTTCGAGCGCAACCTCGAAAAAGAGCGTTTCGCCGGATTTGCCTTCCTTGAGCTTCCGGCAAATGGCCGCATCATACGCCATGCTGTTCTTGATTGCATGGGCAAAGATGGTGGGGTTCGACGTAAGCCCCGTCAGCGACCAGTCCTCGATGTAGCTTTTCAACGTGCCGCTGGTCAGCAATTCTCGCGTGATGTTATCGAGCCAAACGCTCTGGCCGAGGCGGTAGAGTTCGTGAAGGGGGTTCATTGCTTTTCTCGTCGAGGTTTGGTTGTCGAGAGAACGAGTTAATCTACGCTGGCCGCTGGTGCAATTAGTGCCGAGCCATTCATGTCGATCGTTAAGGTTCGAGAATTCAAGTGCTCCGTATCGTTCCAGAATCGAATCGCAGGCTCGGACAGGTTATGGTCATAACCTAGTGCACTCAGGCTGGCAGTGCTGAGCGACAAATACTTGCCCACTACTGGCTCGAGACCGAGCCACCGAGTTGCCAATACCCTCAAAATGTGTCCGCTCGAAAACACGAGCACATTTCCCTCAACCGTTCGAACTCGCTCGACAACGCGGTCCGCCCGTTCACAAATGTCGTTGACCGTCTCCCCTCCAGGACAGCCATCGCGAAAGAGCTGCCAATCTGGACGCTGCGTTTGAATATCCACAGTGCGCAGGCCCTCATATTGGCCGTAGTTCCACTCGACCAGATCAGGGTCGATTGTGAAATTAGCGCTAAAACCGGCCAATTCGCCTGTCCTCGTTGCGCGCCGCAATGGGCTCGTAAATACGCCGGCGAAAGCAAGTTCCTTTAATCGCTCGCCGAGCTTGCGAGCATTGCACTCGCCTCGTTCGGTGAGAGGCAAATCCGTAAGTCCGGTATGTTGTCCGGTTCGACTCCACGCTGTCTCGCCGTGCCGCGCCAAGTACACCATTGGTAAATAATCTTTCACAACTCGCATCTCCGACGCCTAAACACCAGCAAGTGCAGTGGATGGAGTTCGGTGCGCAGCGGGCCTACTATCGCTCGCAGGCGCTGCCGATGTTTCTGTGACCTCATGACGAATGGTTACTGAATAGTCGGCTCCTTCCCACCGCTGGTCGCTCGGCCAAAAGAATGTGAACCGAATCGGTGCGCGCTGCGTCGCTGGGATGGGAATATCGACAAACTCGATGCCAAGCGGAACGGATGTCGATCGCGTATCGTTTACCGATTGCCATTCATCGGCCGTCCAATGCAGCAGAAATGGCGAAGTCGCCTGGATTCGCAATGTCGAGGGCGCTTGTGCTGCTGCTACGCGCCGATTTGGTTTCCACAGTTCGAGTTGAGCGTGGCGTCGCGGCTGGCTGTATCGGTCGACGACAACCGGAATCGAATCAAAGACTCTTCCGTCGAGCATCGACCGTAATAACTTCACGTATTCCGCATGCGCCCATAGGAGCGGCGTTGCCGAGCCGGTGGGTTTGCCGAAGAACAGATGTTGTTGAGGCCGGTCGGGTTCATCCCAAATTTGCTCCGGCAATAGTCCGCCGCAACACGCGAAACGCTCCATCGCGCGAAGGTACGGCTCCGGATCGCCGCCCGCCGCTAGCTCGTAATGTCCGCGCTCGCCGGTCAGAAGAGGCCACGCCCTGCCTTTGCCAAAACCATAGTAGGGACCACCATCGACGCGCTGGCCATACCCGTCGTGGTTGTACCGCCGCCAGCACGGGCCATAAGGAGTTTCGACTTTCAGGAGCGCATCGACCACGCGAAGAGAATCCTCAAATAGCGGGTCACCGGCCTTGCGAATACCGTAACGCACGAGTTCGAGAAACCCAGCGTCGACAATGTCTTTTGCCGGGAACTCGGCAACCTGGCCCGGAGCGCGGTTGCGAATTACCAAACGTGCTTGATTTGGGTTTTTGTCCCCGTTGGAGTTACCTGGGTCGGCGGGATTGATGCGGATGAAATGCCGGCGGACGTCCGGCAACAGCGAACCTTCCGTCGTTACGGTCCACGCCTCTACGTGCGCCTCAAGAAAATCTGCGTACTCCTGAACGAATTGCGCAGTTTCGCGATCGCCTCGCTCGCGGGCATACGCGGCCGCACAGGTAAGCGCAGCGATGTTTGACGCTAGTGTTGACGGAGAATAGCCGCTTGCCTCCTCCCAGCGCTCTTGTTGTGTTGCGGGCCCATTGCAGATTAGATATGCCGCGGCCCGCAATACCATTGGGTAAGGATCAAAATCCCGAAGTGCTTTGGCTTCATGCAGCCGCCAGGCAAGCATCACCGGGAACGCAACTTCATCGAGCTGGATGCCTTGCCAGTACGGCTCGCCGTCGATCCAGAAATTTTGATGGAAACTGCCGTCGGGACGTTGGGAGCAAGCCAAATAGATCAACGCTCGCAGCGGAGTGTGAATGTTTCCGGTGGCCAAGAGGCCCGTGGCCGAATTCACCATATCGCGAGTCCACACCAGGTGGTAACCGCCGAGGTTGTCATCGCCCGCTGCCTCGCCCCAGGGAATGCTCATCGAGGCGATCATTGCGCCGGCATACGTCTTATCCTCGTGCGCTAGCAGCAGACTGTGGCTGATTCCGTACAGCCGTTCTGATTGTTTCCCAACGCCTTGGACCGGCCGCATATTGCGCTGGGCGCGACCCCATTGCTCGATGTAACGCTCACGTTGCTCGGCGAACGAAACGCCCAGCGCTTGCAGCAGCGTGGTGACTGCGTTGTGCCGCGTGTAACCGAGAGCCAGCCCCAGCGTGAACTCCGGGTCTTCACGGACGTTAAGTTCGCCGGTCAGCGCGATGTTCCCGTCTTCGGCCGCTGCGAATTCCCAGTCCATTTGCAAGTTGTCAAACAGGTCAGTCCAACCGTCCGAGCGGCCCACGTATCCGCATGAGCATCGCAGGAACGGCGTCGTGGCGGCCATCGCAAGCCAGAAATTGCCATTATGGGCGAGAAAAATTTCCCGATTCCCGACTCGGTAGACGCGGCCGCTGTTTCCCCAGCCAACAGAGCCCAAGTGCGGCGCTAAAAGCGCGAACAAGCGAAGTTGATCGCGAATGGATTCATTCGCTTCGACCCGCGTTTGAATGAGAAGACAAGCATAATGCGGATCCGTAATGACTTGCTTTTCGATCTGGTATCGCCCGTCCGGGTCGGTATTCGTTATCTGATAACCTAAGGCACAGTTTGAGAGTTCCTTCGTCGTTGACTTAAGATGCCGCCGCTCGTCGTGCACGAACGATTCGCCATCTGTGACGAGATATTGAAGATCGCGAATCTGGGGCCGGTCGATCGTGGGAAAGTACACTTCGTTCACAATTCCCGCGGCCAAAGTAAACCACAGCCGGCTGGAAGCCGAATAGGCGGTACCGATCGCGTCTTTGTCCCCGCGCGTCCACCGTGGTTCTATGCCTGGCTTGCCAAACGCTTCGCCGTTTTGAGTCTTGGGCTGCATGTATAAGACCTCGCATTCGCGCCTTTGATGAATCCAAATCAGCCGGGGCAGGCCACGTTCACGCAGGAGCCGCCAATCATTGCTCCTTCGACGCAGACGGTTTTCTGACCCTGTTTCGCCAGCGTCCAGGCGATTAGTTTTCCAGCGACTCCACTGCCGATGATCAGATTTTGAAATTGCTCGACGTTCATGTTTGCTCCTCCTTACGTTTGCATTTTTACCATCACCGAAAATATCAATTGCGGCGCAGAGACCGGCGCTGATCCAGTGCGCGATCGAGGTTGAAGGCAGCGCTGATCAGGGCCAGGTGAGTAAATGCCTGCGGGAAATTTCCTAGTGCTTCGCCGCTTGCGCCAGTTTGCTCGGAATAGAGGCCAAGGTGATTGGCATAGCCGAGCACTTGTTCGAACATAAGCCGGGCGTCTTCCAACCTCTGCGGATCGGTAAGTCCCGCGCGCGTCAGTGCTTCGACGAGCCAGAACGAGCACATGTTGAATGTCCCTTCGCTGGTTCCCAGATCGTCGAGCACGACGGCGGGGTCGTACCGATAGACCAATCCGTCCGCGGCAAGGCCGCCTGCCGCCACCGACCGACGTATCGTGTCGATGGTGCTCAACATCCGTGGATCGTTTGGGGCCATGAAGAATGTAAGCGGCATCAGCAGTGTCGAAGCGTCCAAGGCACTGGAGCCGTAGGATTGGACAAATGCTTTGCGGTCCGCGTTCCATCCCTGAGACATGACCTCTTCGTAGATCTCGTCGCGGACCTTCAGCCAACGTGCCCGGTCCGCCGGAAAGGAGCGTTTGTCGGCCAATCGCAGGCTGCGATCCAGAGCTACCCATGACATGAATTTCGAGTAAACGAAGTGGCGTGAACCGCCGCGCACTTCCCAAATTCCGTCATCCGGTAGCTGCCAATGATTGCACAGCCAGTCCACCAATCGTCGCAGTCGCTGCCAGCTTTCGAAGCCAATGGGGGCTACATATTTGTTATGGAGATAGACGGCGTCGAGTAACTCACCATATATATCCAACTGCAATTGCCGATACGCCGCATTGCCTATTCGCACCGGCGACGA
Organism: Lacipirellulaceae bacterium; assembly: GCA_036503915.1. Lineage (GTDB taxonomy): Bacteria > Planctomycetota > Planctomycetia > Pirellulales > Lacipirellulaceae > JABDGM01. Next base: position 5,906 of record DASXWB010000850.1, read on the forward strand.
CCCACGATATCCCTCCAAATGTTCGAGGGTCTGTTCGGGGAGTTCCGACCTTCCATCGATGCCGTACATCAGTTGCAGCGGACCGCCGTTCTCAAAACCGGTCTCTTGCCACCGGCCCTTAAGCCAGTCCATGAATCGCGAAGCCTCGTCGGTGAAACCGACGCGCAACAGTCCGTAGAGCGTGAACGCCGCATCGCGAATCCATGTGTATCGATAGTCCCAATTGCGCCCGCCGCCGATCGACTCCGGCAGGCTGCATGTTGGAGCCGCCACGATAGCCCCGGTTGGTTCGAACGACAGCAGCTTTAGCGTCAACGCCGAACGCTGCACAATCTCGCGCCAGCGCCCCGAGTAGCTGCACTTCGAGAGCCATCGCCGCCAAAATTCGACCGTGGCACGAAACAGATTTTCTGCCTGCCCGACCCCCGGACAACATGTCATGGGACTGTCACCATCCAGGCGGCGCAGGACGAAGGTGACGCTATCCCCTTCGTCGAGCGTGAATTCGCCCGCCACACCCTCGGGCGTCCGATGAAGGGGGATGGATGAGGCGAGTCCCAGCGTAAGATTGGGACCCCCGAAGTAGGCGCCATGTTCTCCGAGATTAACTTCCGGCGGTGCGCGCGCATAATCAAAAGCCGGACTACACACAACCTGGAACCTGACTCGGCCGCGGACGACTCGCACCCTGCGGACGAGCAGGTCAGCTGAGGCTGCCGCGTCGCTTACCGGCATGTAGTCCTCGATTTCGCCGATTCCATCCGCATGCAAGAATCGCGTAACGAGAATATTAGTATCCGGCCAATAGAATTGTTTGTTCCGAAAGTCGCTCCCGGAAGGCGCTATTCGGAACCGCCCACCCTTTTTTGCGTCAATCACCGCCGCAAATACGCTCGGAGAATCAAAATGCGGCAGACAGAGCCAATCGATTGAGCCATCCATGCCGACCAGGGCGGCCGTCCGCATGTTGCCGATAATTCCGTAGCTCTCGATCGGCTGGTAACTTGGCGTCATTTTACCAAACCTCGCATTTTATCGACCGCTGGCAGCTTGGCGGTGACGCAGGGCGACCCTCGCGTGTACCTTGGCCTATTCGCCAAGGCGCATGACTCTCTCTCAGCAATGTGGATGCCAAATCTGGACGTCAACCCGCGGCAGTTCTAGATCTGTGGAAAGACGCGACGCGGCCAGAATCTTGACGAGAGGGTTCATGACTGACTCCTTTGTTGCGAAGTGTGGCTGCACTGGTTGACGCTGATTGGCGTTTCATCGCTGTCGCACGCGCGGCCTGCGTGCGCGATAGTCGCAAAAGATGCACCGTTTATCGTTGTCGTGGTGCAGCTTGGCGCAACGAACGTAGGCCTGACCACGTATCGCCAGGAAGACCTCGGCAGCCAGAAGCATTGCCAGCGGGGGTGCCGTGAGATAAATCCATAGTCCCTTCCAAACGACTGCCGGAACCGCCGAGGCAACGCTTCGGGCTGGATTCATGCTCATTCCCGATAAAGGTGCCACAGTGCTGATATTGATTGCGATCAGGGCAGCAGCAATGCATCCCGTAAAGCGTGCGAGCCGCTCACTATTTGAAAACCACAAGATTGCGATCATTTGATTAAATGAGAGTACGGTTTCAACCACGAACGCAACGAACAGCCCTTGGCGACCTGGCACGGTCACCGCGTAATTGACCGCTGGATGAGCGACTAGTCGGCCGAAAATGATGGAAACGATCAGTACGCCGGCAATCCCACCTAGTGCCTGGAATAGCGAATAAAACACCATATCTCGTGGCGCCACTTTGCCTAGACGAAAGAACGTGAGGGTAATGGCGGGATTCAGATGCGCGCCCGATTGCATTCCCCAGGGCGAATAAATAAATGCGGCGACCGTAGCGCCCAAACCGATCCCCATCAGAATTCGCCGAACTGTTGCATCGGGAATCCAAGGCAAGACTGGTGACGAAGGATGCGACAGAAGCAAAGCAAACGTGCAAGCCGACGTCATATAGATGCCCAGGCCGGCCGCCTCCATCAGGTACTCAGGCCAGTGTGTCGTCGTGGCATTTTCCCTAATCGCGACCTCAGGTTCTGGCGCGCGTTTGAACAGAAACATACCTTCGAACCGTAGATGCACAGCAGGATCGTTACCCACGCCGTCAGGGGCCGAATCTCGCCACGGTAAAATCACTACCATCTTCCGTACGTTGCACGATTCGTGCCGGCAATCGATCAATTTTGGAATCCGTCGGCAACTGCGAATTAGTCAATCAATACCGATTGTGGATTAGCCGCTAAAGGATTTTGATTCCACGAAGCCACGTGGACTGCCACCAAATGCCGTGGGTGTCACGTGGATGCCGCCCATGACAGCACCGCCTTTTCGGCCGCTACATCTTTCCACAAACCGTGACACTACGATGTTGCCATGCGCAACGTAAACGTTCCGCGGGATGGCACATAGTTCGCTAGCGCCTTCGAGATAAGAAACATATGAATTGAGCGAACGATGTTGAAAATTACGGTCTCCGGGCAGCGCTCGTCGAGCCAAATCATTAAGCTCGAAGGCAAGCTGCTCCACGACTGGATTGATGAAGTGCGCCGTCTATTCCTCGACGTTGACGACGGCCCATTTCCCGGCCTTGATCTTTCGGCGCTCACCTTCGTAGACCGTGACGGCACCGAGCTGTTACTGCAGCTTCTGCGGCAAGGTGTGCGGATCGAGTCCTGCTCACCGTTCGTGGCGGAGTTATTGGGCTTGGACCGCGAACCAAACCCTTAAGCTCAATCGTCGATTGTCATCACATCTGACGTTCATGCGTCGCTCGGGCGATGCCAAGCTTCTTCATACGGCCACGAAGTGTATTAGCATGTAGGCCGAGAATCTTCGCCGCGCCGCGTGGCCCGTCGATGATCCACCTCGACTGCTCAAGGGCAGCCAGTATGTGACTGCGTGTGTTAGACTCCAGGCTTTCAAACGGCCAAGTCTGTCCTACGCCGGCCGCTGACGTCGCCGAACTTGTGTGATCATCACCTATTGAACGATCTGCCATTGCCGACGCGAATACTTCTGGATCGATCTCAAGCACCGGTCCGCTCGACAGGATGATCGCCCGTTCCAGGACGTTTTCCAGCTCGCGAATGTTTCCCGGCCAGGAATAGCGGCTCAGTCGCTCCATGGTCGTCTTGCCGACCGACTCGATCCGCACTCCCACGCGGGCCGCGTACCGGGCCATCAGAAAGTGTACGAGCAGCGGCACGTCCCCCTCTCGGTCGCGCAGCGGCGGGAGGGCGATGGGGAAGACGTTCAGGCGGTAATACAAGTCCTCGCGGAACTTGCCCTCGCGGATGGACTTAGCGGGGTCCCGGTTCGTCGCCGCGATGACGCGGACATCCACCTTGATCGGATTCGTTCCGCCGACACGCTCGAACTCGTGCTCCTGAAGCACGCGGAGAAGTTTGACCTGAACATCGAGCGGAACGTCGCCGACTTCATCCAGGAAAAGCGTCCCCCCGTTGGCCAGCTCAAAGCGCCCCACGCGCCGGCTGATCGCCCCCGAAAACGCCCCCTTTTCGTGGCCGAACAATTCGGACTCGACCAGGCTTGCGGGCAGGGCGGCGCAATTCACCTTGATCAGCGATTTGTCGTGCCGGTGACTGGCGTAGTGAATGGCCCGAGCGATCAACTCCTTGCCGGTCCCGGTCTCCCCGGTGATGAGCACGGTCGCGTCGGTCCTGGCGACGCGCCGGACTTTTTCGAGCGCGTCGAGCAGGGCCGGGCTTTGCCCGATGATCTCTTCGAAGTTATGAACCGACTTGATCTCTTCCTGCAGGTAGGCGTTTTGGGCGGAGAGGCGGGCATGTTCCTGCTCCATCAGGACGCGGTCGGTGATGTCCACGAACATCGACCGCGTGTACTTGCCACCAGGTTCCGGCTTCGACCACCACTGTACCCAGACGGGTTGGCCGTTGTCTTTGCGGCGCAGTTCCAGGACGACGCCGCTGGTGTCCGTGCCGCGGCCGATCGACGTGAACGCCTCCTTAACGCGGCGCTGGGCGTCGGGCGTGTCGGGGACGAGCGACTTCCCCGCAAATCCGGATACCTCGTCAGGCCTGACCCCCAGGATCCGCAGGGCAGCGCGGTTGGCACTGATGAACCGCGATTCCATGTCTTCTTTGACGTATGCGATCGGGGCTTCTTCGTATAAGTCCCGCAGTCGCCCCTCGCTTTCGCGGAGCTGCTGCTCGAGGTGAAGGCGCGTCAGCTCGGCGGTGGCGCGGGCCGCGAAGATGCGAAACGCCAGGAGCTTCTGCGGCTTCTCCGGCATCGGGCGCTCGTCGAAGACGGCGACGTGGCCGAAAACTGTCCCTCGGGGATCGCGCATCGGCATGCCCAGGTAACTTTCGATTCCCCATTCGACCAGTGGCCTGTCGTCTGGAAATAGCTGCCGCACCCCTGAGGGGTGGTGGCAGAGGGTCCCGTGGACCACCTCCTCACAGGGTGTGCCCGCGAGCGTCCACTCGAAATTCTCAGCGATGTGGTCCCTGGCCCAAAAGGCGATGGTGCGAGCCCTGGTGATGGTTTCGGGAGAAACGAACTCCGCGATGAACGCGTAGTGCGCGTCAGCCAAGCGTGCCAGGTTACGGACGAACGCCTGGAAATACTCTTCGCCGCTGCTGTGCGAGGCTGCCTCGACGATCGCACGGAGCGCCGTGAGTTCTTCAGTCTCCCCGCGAGACACGTCGTCGGAGACGTTCGAGGTCGCGCGCTTCTCGGCCGCTTTTTTGGAAGCGTAGTGTGTCTGGACCATAGCCACCTGCCTGACGATGAACGCCTCGATCAGTCAGGGCATTGCTCCGGACGGTCGAGCCGGCGCACGGTCTCGCCGGACGTCCGGCCGAGGCAATTATACCTCTGCCGGCTACCTGGCGCCACCCCTCGTGGTGGCCCCACGACCTGGCGTGAGATTCCACGAAATTCCGTGGATGTCGTGGCCGCTGGAACTCGGATGGTTTTGTCGTACTCGATGACGGTTGGCCCCAAAAGTCGCGGGCACATGCAATTGCCACGGCGCGCAGGAGATGTTCCGGGACATGGAATGCGGTTTGCGTTTGCCCTTCCATCGAAAGTCACGACGTTAAAAGGAGCAAGCAGACATGACTACTGGCAGCTGCACATACGACGCGGCTTTGGATGCTAGCAAATCTGTGTGTCGATCGGTCCTACATTCGGAGTCACGTTGTGGGAAGTAACGTCGAACAGGTCACGTCTGAGGAAAAAATGCGAAAGTTCACCAAGAGCGACGAGGCGATCCGAAAGCTCTCGCCGGAGCAGTATCGTGTAACGCAGCAAAACGGGACCGAGCGCCCCGGAACCGGAGAATATCTGGATAACAATGAACCCGGCATCTATGTCGATGTTGTTTCGGGCGAGCCGCTGTTCGCTTCGTCGGACAAATTCGAATCGGGCTGCGGCTGGCCTAGCTTCACCAAGCCCATTGAACCTGCCAATGTCAACGAACTGCGGGACACCTCGCACGCCATGACGAGCACCGAGGTGCGCTCGGCGCACGGCCACAGCCATCTCGGGCACGTATTTCCCGACGGGCCGAGCGACCGCGGCGGATTGCGCTATTGCATCAACTCGGCCGCGCTGCGGTTCATCCATCGCGACGATATGGAGGCGGAGGGTTATGGGGATTACCTGAACCAGGTGAGGATTCCGATGACTGAAGAACGCGCTGTTCTTGCCGGAGGTTGCTTCTGGGGTATGCAGAAGCTCATCCGCAGCTACGACGGCGTTCTGTCGACTCGAGTCGGCTACACGGGCGGCGCCAGCTCAGACCCGACCTATCGCAATCATGACGGCCACGCGGAAGCAATCGAGATCATCTTTGATCCTGCCCGCATCAGCTATCGGCAGATCCTCGAATTCTTCTTCCAGATTCACGACCCAAGCACGCGCAATCGCCAGGGCAATGACGTCGGGACCAGCTATCGATCCGCGATCTTCTACACCAGCGACGCGCAGAGGCGGATTGCTGAAGACACGATCGCCGATGTAGATGCTTCAGGCCTGTGGCCCGACAAGGTTGTGACCGAAGTCGTTCGGGCAGGCGAGTTCTGGGAGGCCGAACCCGAGCATCAGGATTATCTCCAAAGATATCCTGACGGTTACACCTGCCATTTCGTCCGGCCCAACTGGAGACTTCCGACGCGCACCGATAAGCCCCTGCGTCAGCAGGAAGTTCACCGATGAAGATTCTTGTTGTGATGTACCGGACGATCCTCGCATTTGCCGTCTGCGCCATCGGCATCGGCGGGATGACATTGGCCCACCACACCTCTCTTGAACGTAGCGTCCAGCCAACGGCGGCTCGTCAGCCAAAACCGTTGGCAACAGAGAATATCGAAGGAGGGATCCAATGGTCTTCGCGACACGCAATGTCGTAGTATTCTCCTTGGTCACGCTGAGTTTCTCTGTGCCTGGCGCGGAGTCAGATGCGCAGGGCGCCGTTGGTCACCTCTACATGCAGTCGAACGCGATCGAGAACGAGATTTTCCACTTCGGCCGGCATGCCGACGGTTCGCTGGAACTGCTCGCCAAGCATGCTACTCGCGGCAAAGGATCCGGCACCTACAAGCCATTGACGGGTCAAGATCCCGCTCCCAACGCCTTCGAATGCGCCGGTTCGGTGATCATCACCCGTGATCGTCAGTTCCTATTCACCACCAACGGGGGAGACAACTCGGTTTCCAGCTTTCGCATCGAGTCCGACGGGCACCTGACGCCGGTGGATGTGCAGCCTACCGGCGAACCGGTGG
>DASXWB010000851.1:0-4146 GCA_036503915.1 Lacipirellulaceae bacterium
AGTGCCGGCACGCGCAACCAAAAAACAGCGCAGCAAGCCGCCGGCAAGTGGCAAGCCGAGCTGGTCGAGGGGCGCTATCAGAAGCCGTCACGCATGACCTGGGAAGCGTTCCGCGATCACTACGCGGCTAATGCGATGACAGCGCTGGCCGATTCGAGCGCGACGACGTACGACGCCACGCTCAATGTATTCGAGCGGCTTTGCAATCCGCAAAAGCTGTCGGACGTGACCACGGCGAAGATAACCGGCTTCGCGACGGAGCTGCGCGCCCAAGGGCTGAGAGAAGCGACTGTCGCCCGGCACTTGCGGGCGATGAAGGTCGTCACGCGCTGGGCGCACGGGCAGGGGCTCTTGGCCGCGGTGCCCAAGTTCGCGATGCCCAAGCGGGCCAAGGGTGCCAAGGTCATGCGAGGCCGGCCGATCACGCTCGAGGAATTCGAGCGGATGTTGGCGGTAGTCGCGGCCGTTGTGGAGAATGCCGCCGCCGAGTCGTGGAAGTTCTATCTGCGCGGCTTGTGGGCCAGCGGCTTGCGGCTCAGCGAATCCTTGACGCTGCGTTGGGATGATGCGCCCGGGGCGATCGTGGTGGACTTCACCGGCCGTCGCCCGATGCTCCGCATTCCATGCGAGGCACAAAAGGGAAACCGTGACACGCTCTTGCCGATCACGCCAGAGTTCGCCACGCTGCTTGAGGGCGTTCCAGAACGCGAGCGGCGGGGCAGGGTATTCAAGCTGCTCGGCACCGATGGCACGCTGCTTCGCGGCGACAGGTGGGCCGTGGGCAAGCTTGTGTCGGCCATCGGTGAGAAGGCGGGCGTCGTGGTCGATGAACGGCAAAAGTCAAAAGGCGGAAAGTTACCGCCTACTGAGGAAACCGTCCGCAAGTTCGCCAGCGCGCACGATCTGCGCCGCGCGTTCGGCCAGCGTTGGGCGGCGAAGGTCATGCCGACCGTATTGCGTGAGCTGATGCGCCACGAGTCGATTGAAACGACGATGAAGTATTACGTCGGCCAGAATGCCGAAGCGACTGCCGATGCGCTGTGGGCGACAACCGGAAGCAACCGCAGCTCTGCGGATACTTCCGGCGAACAAGGTAACACTTTGGGTAACACTTCCATGCGCATGGAAAACAGCGACAACGCCCAACATGCAAAACACTCTGCAAAATAAGCCGTTTTACTGGCCGAGGCGGGACTCGAACCCGCACGGAGGTTGCCCTCCACTGGATTTTAAGTCCAGAGCGTCTGCCAATTCCGCCACTCAGCCGCGGTTGGAGCTGAGAGCAGGGAGCTTGGAGCAGAGAGTATGGAGAATGGGGAGTGATTCCCGAACTCATTGCTCTCGGCTCCTGCTCCCCGCTCCTTGCTCTGTGCTACTTGCTCCTCGCTGTTTGGTCCGCCTCGGCTCGGCGGACCTACTCTTGACCCTTGCATTGCGACTGACGTACGCTCGCCGCTATGCGCGATATTGCATTTCCAGGCACCGATGGGTTTCTCGGCACGCGGGCCACCCTGACGCTGGATTTGCTGGTCAGCGCAATGCTGATCATCCTCGTCGTGCTCGGATGGAGTATTTATCAGGTGCGCTATCGCCGCCGGTATTTGCTTCACAAGCGCGTGCAGATCACGCTCGGTGCCGTCCTGTTGTTCGTAATCATTCTATTCGAGTTCGACGTTCGAATACATGGCTGGGAAAGCCGAGCGGCGGGCGAAATCGATGGCGTCGCCTCGGCCACGGTGTGGTACGCCTTGTATGTGCACCTCGTATTCGCAGTGACGACGGTCGTGCTCTGGCCGATGGTGATTATTTTGGCGCTGCGAAACTTTCCGAACCCGCCGCGGCCGGCCTTGCATAGTCGCATCCATGTGCCACTGGCGCGCGCGGCGGCGCTCGACATGGTTCTGACGACGATCACGGGGTGGATATTCTATTGGCTGGCATTTGTGGCGTAGGGCCGGATGCAAGAAGCTGGATGGAAGCCCGCCCTTCAGCGCGGGCTTGTTTCGTGCGCGGCGCGGCAGGATATTTACCGATCACCACCACAACCCGACCGGAGTAAGCCATGGCAGACAAAGCCGACCAAGCCCTAAAGCTCGCCCAAAAGAATGAGAAGGACCTGAAAGCCCTGCAAGACCTGGTCACTAAAATTGAAAAAAACCTGCGTGAAGCGATCGATGAGCGTGCCAAAAAGATGATAGATCTTCACAACGAACAAGATAAAAGGTACACGGAGCTTCACAATCAGCAAGCCAAGGAAATAAACGCAGTCGTGGCCTGGGCTCAGAAGACTTTCGACACGAAGGGATGGTTTTAGTAGTTACGTGTTCGTTGGAACCAAGAGCTAAGAGCTGAAGCCAGATTTGTGCGTCGGTGGGATTTCCGTTTCGCACTGCTGGACCTTCCTTCGGGCGGTGCCAGCCAGCAGTGGCACGCCGGCGCGACACGTAGGGGCAGTTTCTCCGAAGCTGCCAATCCCGAGTGTCGGACACTCGGCTACGTCAAGATTTCTTCCGATTGTCGGAGACACTCGACTACGTGGCTGAGAGCCAGGTCTGACGACTCGTCAACCGCGGTACTTTATTACGCGGCACGTTCGGCGCCGTGTTTTATACCGCACTGCTGGACAAGCCAGCAGTGGCACCCTGGCGCAATTCGCTGATGGCCTGCCGCAGCACGTGCACCGATGACCGCAGAAAGAGGCCGGTGATTAACAGGCCCACGACGATGTCGGGCCAAACGGTGCTTGTGAGATACACGCCGGCCGCGGCCAGCAGCACGCCGGTATTCGCGGCCAGGTCGTTCCGCGAACAGATCCAGGAACTCCGCATGTTGAGGTCGTCGGCGCGGTGGCGGGTCAGCAGCACCAGGCAGATCGTATTGGCCACAAGCGCGACGGCCGCGGTGACGCTCATCAGCGAGGCGTCGGGGATCCGCTGCGTGAACAGCTTGTAGGCCACCTCGGCCAAGACGGCAACGCCGCAGAGCAGCATAACGGATCCTTTCAGGGCGGCCGCGCCGGCGCGGGCACGCTGGGACCGGCCGATTACCGCGAGGCTGACGCCGTAAACCAGCGCGTCGCCGAGCATATCGAGCGAATCGCCGAGCAGTGCGGCGGACCCGGCGACGAGCCCGGCCGCCGCCTCGACGATGAACATGCCCGCATTGATCGCCAACACGGCCCACAGGATTCGCGATTGGCGCGACCAGAGAAGCTCGAGGCCGTTCGGTTTGGTATCGCAACAGTGTTCCATGGTTGTTGGCTATCGGCTGTCGGTAGTCGGCTATCGGCTGTCGGTAATCGGTCGCGACGTTCCGCAATGGAATTGTACGCGGGACGCCCGGCAGGCACATTTTGGTGCGCACGGCCATCGCGGCGACGGTGTCGTGCGCAGTCCGCGGCCGGCCGTAGGGTGCGAGTTTTCGCCGCGGCGAATCTGCGATCGGAGAAACTCGCCTACGTGAGGACCAGTCGGCGCGCACCGCTAGCGCAGCCAAATGCGAGACTAGTGCTTTGTCAAAGCTAAAGGCTAGGGTGACCAGATCAGCCGCTGGGCGCTAGCCCCGGTTTTGGCCGCTTCAACCGTGGGCTAGCGCCCAACGGCTAATCCTAAAATCAAGGTCGGGGTTCTCCTCGTTTCCTGTCGTAGTGATTTTGGCGGGCAGGCCAAAAATAAAAAAATGATGGGCCCATTGAGGGGCAGTTGAGCATGGCGCGCATGGTCGCTCCCCCTGAAGGGTCCCCAGGGAGGGAAAGTGAATCGGAGCGACGGGCAACGATGCTCGTTTGCCGCCTCACCCGCCAGGGAGTAGCGCCGCACCTAGGGGTTTTCACGCGCGCTGAACGACGCATCTCGCGACAGGCGCCCCATTGGGAACCCCGAGACTGTAGTCGAAATATCGCGCGTGACGACCTGCGAGACGTCTCAGTTGCGGCGTCACTACCTGACGGTCATTGTTAGTGTACATTAGCACAGTATGTGGCCGGAAACAAGAGGGTGTGCGGGGAAATTCGGCCAAAAACCGGACGCGTAAGCAAGGCGAATGGCTCGTCCTCGCTTACGCGTCGGGTTACTGCTCGGTGCAGAAATTAGCTAGTAGCTGTGAGTTCATTCGGCTTTGAATGTCTTGCCGGTGATTTCGTCGCGG
>DASXWB010000852.1:0-2762 GCA_036503915.1 Lacipirellulaceae bacterium
GGGACGCGATGAAGAATTCTGACCAGACTCCTACCGCCGAGGCTTTGGAAAGCCTGCGTCAGGTAGAAGCACTGATGGAACATCGCCACCCAGCAGAAACTGGCGACGCTGAAGCTTCTCCACGGCAGTTGCCTGACGCTCAGGTTCTCTCCCGATGGCCGCACCCTGGCTGCAGGCTCCTATCTGGGCCCCGAGCCGTACATGTCGTTGTGGCAGGTTCCTTCCTTTGAAGAAATCGACGCAGCCGAAGCTACGCTGAAAACAGCGAGCAAGCAGCCATGAACCCAGCTAGGAGGAGCTTACCATGAGTTACTCACGTCGCGCTCTCACGTTGGTCGAGCTCTTGGTCGTGATTGCGGTCATCGGCATTTTGGTCGCCTTACTGTTGCCAGCCGTGCAGGCGGCACGCGAGTCCGCACGCCGCTCCCACTGCACGAATAATCTGAAGCAACTGGCCGTGGCCGCGCACCATTACCACCTCGCGCACGGCAGCTTTCCTCCTGCCTTCATTCTCGTCCCGACGCCTAGCGGCAGTTTCGCCGGCGGGACAACTCTCGGGGTGGAACTTTTCCCCTACCTCGAGGAGCACAACCTGCAATGGGCCTGGGATTACAGCGATTACCGCAACAACCTCCGCGGCGGGCGGAACGCTACCTCCGCTCACGTGATTGAGGTCCTGCTCTGTCCGTCGCACCCGCGGCTCGAAAATCCGGTCGATTGGACCAACATCTCCCAACACTGGTCCAATCTGGCCTGGGCGGATGGGTTTTACGCCGCCTCCGATTACGGCGGCAACGGCGGCACGCTTCCGTTTAACCTCTTCACGGCCCCCTCCGAGGATGGCGTGTTCTTCCGGTCCAGCCGCGTGCGCCTGGCGGATATTACCGACGGCACGGGTAACACCTTCCTTTTTGGCGAGCGCTCGCATGAGGATCCCGAGTACGATCGCCTCACCGCGGCCTTCGATCCCGGCCGTAGCCCACTGGTAAAATATGGCACCTGGGGCTGGGCGGGCTCCCGGGTCGGTTCGTGCGCAACCAATCTTCTCGGCACTCCCGTGCCTATCAATTACCGTGTACCGCCTCTCCCCAATGCCGGCGATTGGCGCTGGGAAATGTTTCGCCTTTCCGCCTTCGGCAGTGATCATCCGGGCGGTGCCACCTTCGCCTTTGCCGATGGCTCGGCGCGTTTCATCGCGGATGACCTGCCACTGAAACAATTGCAGGCACTTAGCACGCGCGCCGGCGAGGAGGTAACCGACGTGCCATAGAGAAAATCGTCAACAACACAAACAGACGAGTAGGGTTTTTCGGCGGGACGACCAATCGTTTCGTCAAGCTACGACTTACGCTCTCGCGCCGCCCGCGAGCGCTCTTTGAGAAAGCGCCGGATTTCAGCCCCGAATTCTCCGGCCGTGGCGTAACGCTCGTCCCGATTGCTGGCCAATGCTTTCATCATGATGCGCTCCAGCTCGCGATTGAAGCCCGGTCGCAAAGCGCGCGGCGATCGGGGCTGACCTGATGCGATTTCGCGGATCGTTTGCCAGCGGTCGTCTTGATTGATTTGTGCGGATGCTTCCGTACCAGCACCACATACATGATCACGCTTTACTCTCAGTGCATTGGCCGTCAGGCTTAATACGAGACCTGACAATTTGAACCGCCATGGCCGCCAAGCTCGCCAAGAAGGACGAAATATGCAAATGTATTCCTCTTGGCGGCCTTTGAGCTCTTGGCGGTTAATCGTTCTTCATCCATGAACGTGCGTATTAAAATGAGTCTTGAACAACCGCAGGCCGGCAAACGCGCACACTGAATAATGGCAATGGCAGCCGAACTCAAACTGTTGGAAGTTCGCAGCCGCCAGGATTGGCGCCGATGGTTGAAACGGAACCATGCATCGAGCGCCGGCGTGTGGCTCGTGTTTTACAAAGGTGATACGCGCCCGCAGGGATTATCTTATGAGGACCTGGTTCTCGAGGCGCTGTGCTTCGGCTGGATCGACAGTCTCATCAAGCGATTGGATGACAAGCGGTACGCCCGCAAGCTCACGCCGCGAAAGCCGGGCAGCAAGTGGTCGGAAATCAACCGGCAGCGCTGGGCGGAGCTGAAAGAGGCGGGGCTGCTCGCACCGGCCGGCATTGCCGCGGCCCCGACCGGCAACACGTACGCCGCCAAGCCGGAAATCCCCGAACTGCCGGCCTACATCGTCCGCGCGCTCAAGGCGAGCCCTGAGGCGTGGCGTTTCTTTCAGCAGCTGGCCCCAACATATCGCCGCCAGTTTGTGGCCTGGATTCACTTGGCCAGGCGACCGGAAACGCGCGAAAAACGCATTCGCGAATCGATCGCTCTACTGGCCGCCGGCAAGAAGCTGGGGTTAAAGTGAGACTCGTACAGTGTCGCAGGGCCTAAATACGGGAGTGCAAAAGTATGACAGCCACCGAAATCCTCAAGCAGCTTAAGGCGCTGGGCAGCGATTCGTATAAGAAAATAATCCTCAATCATGGCATCAACGAGCCGGTGTACGGAGTGAAGATCGAGGAGCTGAAGAAGTTTCAGAAGCGCATCAAGAAGGACTATCAACTGGCCCTCGATCTGTACGACACGGGCGTGTATGATGCGCAGTACCTGGCCGGATTCATTGCCGATGATGAGAAGATGACGAAAAAGGATTTGCGAAATTGGGTCGCGAAATCCAATTGTGTAGCCATTTGCGGAACCGCCGTTGCTGGCGTCGCCGCCGAGAGCAAGCACGGCTGGGAC
>DASXWB010000853.1:0-12357 GCA_036503915.1 Lacipirellulaceae bacterium
ATCGGCCGCCGTCCACCGCCAGCTTTCCGGATCGCGCGTCTCTTTGGCAATGAGCGCCAGGTCTCCTTCGGGATCGGGACCGAAGTATGGATCGATGTGATGCAACGAGTTACTGTCGTATTTGTGCAGCGAGCGCGCGTAAAACAGCGGGTTGAAATAAATCGCGTTGACGCCCAGCGTCTGCAGATAATCCAGCTTGTCGAGCACGCCCTGCAAATCGCCGCCGTAACGGCGATGGTACACGCCGTTCTCGAAGAAGTTCGGGCCAAGCTGTTTCTCCCAATCGGCACGGGCATACCAGTCGCCCGTCCACGGCGAAATTTGCCAGCTTTCCGGCACGCCGCGGGGGAATTCCAGGGACTCACGCGTCGGATCATTCTCGGGATCGCCATTGGCAAAGCGCTCTGGAAAAATCTGGTAGAAAATGGCGTCAGCCGCCCAATCGGGGACGTCTGGCGAAGTGCTCGAATTCGTCGTGGCGGTCGACTCGGGGCTGCCCGCGGACCCGGCTTCTGCATCATGACGTTCGGTGACCGCAACGGCCGGTGCCGCGCACGCGCGTTCCGGCTCGGAGTGCTCGCAGCCTGAAGTGACGATCGTCAGGAGCACCGCCGGAACAGCCCAGCGCGCTCGGCGGCGGCCGCCGTTCATTCGACGAGCGCGCCAACATGCGGGCCTACGTTTAGTCTCCCCCATTTGCGTTTTACCCTTGCGTTCTGGCGATTTTCGGCTCTTGTGCTTTCGTACCGTCGCATTGTCCCGGTTCAAAATCAGGCGGCCAACAGCGGCCAGCCCCGCCCTATTTGGCCGTCAAATTCGCGTTTTCCTGCTGAAATACTGGAAATTCGCCAGGCCGCCGCACCAGCCCCATCATGACCTAGAGTTTAATATGAGATCCTTCGTCGCCATCTTCCTGATGGCTATCACATTCTGGCAGATAACGAGCGGCAGCCGGATTGAGCTGGCCACGGCGACTCTATCGGTTGCCGCGGCGTGGTTCGTCAGCTTGTTCATTGCTGACTAACCAGCATTGAACTTGCGCTGCCGCCAGTATTCGACACCCAAAGAACCGTGATTCGTCACGGCTTCAGTTTCGCGACGTCGACATAGTCGTATTGCCCGCCGCTCTGGCGGGCCAGCTCGGTAAGAAAGTTGCGCCCCGGCTCGACCGCGCCGTTTCCGAACTCGATTACGCAGATCGCCGCCCCCACGTTCTCGTTGAGTTCGGCAAGAGTAGCCATTTCGCGGTCGGACATGGGATCGTCGGCATCGGACAAGAAGAAGATCGTATCCGGGTTGAGCGCGAGCGCGTGCTTCAAGGCAGCAAAACGATCCGTGCCGCCGTCGGCTTTGATTCGCCGCACGAAACCGGCCGCAAGAAGTTTATTGCGATCGTCAGCAAATGCTATCCGACGTCCGCCCGCGCTTGCATTAAACGCTTGCAACCGGTGATTGAAGAAGATGATGTGAAATTGATGCAGCTCGTCGAGCGACTTGAGACTTTCGATTAGTTGGCGCTTCGCGTTGGCTAGGGGCGCCCCCTCCATGCTCGCTGAGCGGTCGAACACGTAAACGAATTTATTCCCCGTACCTTCTACGCCGAAGACTTTCACCCTGGCATAATCATCTCCGTACGCCCCGCGGAGTGGTCGGGTTATAGAATTTGCTCTTGCACTCGACGCTTGCTCTTCCGCAAAGATGCGCGGCGTTGAGAGAACCCATGCGGCAACAAACACCGCAAAGAACCAACGGCCGAGACTCAGCAGACTTCTGCAGATTTGTTGCGACTGCGATCGCATGTACTGGACTCTCGGATAGATCGGTTTCATGCAGTATAGTCCGGACGAGCAAACGGCACCAAGCTACACACTCTTTTTGGGATAAAAAGAGCACAGCGGATGTTGCACGACAGCGGCGACTTAAATTGATTGCCGTCGAACACCGGCACGTTGCCGGCGAACTCTAGCGCGTCAATTCCTGCATTTTTTGCAGCGCTTGGCGCGCCACCTGGAGCGGGTCGCGCCGCCAATAATCCGGGTTAAACAGCTCGATCGACAGGAAACCATTGAAATCGATCGCGCGCAACGTTCGAATGATGTCCGCGATCGGCGCTATTCCGTCTCCAGGATAAACTCGATCTTTGTCGCCGATGGCGTGCCGAGGCGGAGTTGCCGGATAGTCGTTCATGTGGAACACATGTACGGCCGCGCTGCCGAGAAGTTTCAGGCCGTCAAAGTCTGATCCACCCTTGTACAGGTGGTACACGTCGGGCAGCACGCACGCTTGCGGATGTCCGCTTTCTATCGCCACTAGTAACGCTTGGCCCAGCCGGTTTAGCGTTTGAGAGAAGCCCCACACCTCTACCTGTGGGATCACGTCCATGTGGTCGCCCAACGTCAGCAGGGCATGGTACCGCTCCGCCACCTTCAAGTAATCGATATTGGATACATCCGTGGCGCCCGCCGGTGGCGCCGCGATGCGCTTGCCGCCGATTTGCTGCACCAGATCCATATCACGTCGGGCCTGCTCGATGCCTTTGGCGCGCCGATCGTCATCGTCTACGGCCCACTCGGCAAATCCGATCGCACTCTCGACAGTTAGCCCGCGGTCGCTGATTTGCTTCTTTAAATCGGCTAAGGTGCCGCCATTCCGCAGGTGGGCTTCAATTTCGCCGATCCAAGGTTCAATCGCCTGGTAGCCCGCTTCCGCAGCGATGTCGATTTCTTCCGCGAGAGTGAGCTTTTGGCCACGGATCGTGCTTGTATTGAAGCAGTAACGAAACGATGCCACGTGCAGTACCTCCTCAAGAGTCACGATCCAACCAATAGTCTCGTGCGGGCTGATATGCTTCGGCTGACGGTTGTTATTATGGAGGGCATGCCACGGCGGAAACAAATCAATTGAAGGAAACAATGCGACCGGCATCAATCCGCTTGTGATTTGGCTCTGAGCTCACGGCCGAGGGCGATTTACCTGCTTGACCAACAAGTTGGGTCGCGACGTTACAATAACTCTTTCACCGCCGCTTCGATGTCGTCGGGCGTGAATTGCCGCTCGGCGCTGGGATCGACCGCGAACTCATGGCGCAGCTCGCCCGCGCGATCGTAGACGCGGTAGCACGGCACGGGTCCAGGCAGGCCAAACGCATCGATTGCCTCGGTGCCGCCGCCGTAGTTGCTGAGAAGGTTGTCGAAGTGTGCACCCTGCCCTTGCAGGAATTCGCGCACCTGCGGCTCCTCGGAGGGCTCGTTCAGCGAAACGCTGATCACGGCCAGCCCGCGATCTTTGTATTCACTGTGCAGGCTGACCGTGTGTGGGAATTGCTTGAGGCAAGGCGCGCACCACGTGGCCCAGAAGTCGACAAGCACGACCTTGCTGCGGAGTTTTTCCAGCGTTCGCTGATACTCATCGGCGTCGGCAACTTGAAGCGGTATCGGCCGCTCAGCGGGCTGCGCGGCGACGTCAACCGGGGATTGCTCCGGCTGCGCGCAGCCGCACACGTGTGCGATCATGAAAACGCAAATCAAGGCCGCGCGCCGCGAGGCCCGCGGCCTGGTGCGACTATTCATACGAGATCCCGCAGCCAAACGGCTTCACTTCGGCCGCCTCCGGTTTCTTACCGGCAAGCACGGCGTCGATCGCCTCGCGGAGATACTTCCGTTTGACTTTTCTTTCGTCCTGGCTGTCGTCGACCGGCCCGACGAAGACCAGGTTCCGCTTGGCGTCCAACAGGAAGACGTGCGGCGTGACCTTGGCCCCGTAATTGCGGCCGACCTTTTGCGTCGGATCAGCGAGGTAGGGGAACTCGAAGCCTTTTTCCTCCGCGCGTTCCTTCATGGCCGGCAGCTTCTCGGCCTCGGCGTTGTTCACGTTGATCGCCACGACTTGAACATCCTTGTCGGCGTAATCCTTTTGCAGGGCGTTGAGTCGATCTTCGTATGCCTTCGCCACCGGGCATTGATTGCAAGTAAAGACAAGTGCGACCGCCTTGGCTTCCTTGAACTCTTCAAGCGAGTGCTGTTTGTCGTCGGTGCCGACTAAACCTTCAAACGCCGGCGCCGGATCGCCGACGCTGAATTTGTCGTCCGCCTTTTTCCTGTCCGCCGCTCTCGCCGAAGTTGACGCCGACTGCGCTAAAACGCCCGGTTCGGCGCACAATGTCAAAAGTGCCACGGCGATCATCGCAACAGCAAGTGCTCGCATGGTTGATGCCTCCAAATTCTGTGGGTGATAAATGGCTCTCGCATTGTATCGACAGCGGCCCACTTGAAAAATGGGCTGTCGCAGCCGCGACCGGCGATGTTTCGCGTCGGATGCTCTATGATTTCGCTGGTTTAGGGCGAAAACGTTCCGCAATTGGAAAACCGCTCTCTGCTGCCGACATAAGTCTACGGCAGGTTGCGCCCAACGTTCACGGCGACAAAACGCACTGTTCCGAAGTCACGGTTATGCTATACTGGGGTCAGTTGGTTGACGACGTGATCGTGGCACGCATTTCATTTTAAGATCGGCCTGCTCCTATCTCTTTCGCCCGGCCGCTTGGCGGACCACCATGTTGGTCCCTTTCGCTTCGACCCGGAAAGCATTTACGGGTCTGACTCTGTCCTGAGTAAGGACTGCTCGAGGAGAAGTGTTGTCGTGGGTAAGAAACTTTATGTCGGTAATCTGAGCTATAGCACGGATCGCACTCAGCTCGAAGAAATGTTCTCGAAGTATGGCACGGTGCGCAGCGCGGACGTGGTTCAGGATCGTGACACGGGCCGTAGCAAAGGCTTCGGTTTCGTCGAAATGGAAGACGACAATGCCGCGCGCGAGGCCATCGACGGCTTGAATGAGCGCGAACAAGACGGCCGGCGGCTGACGGTCAATGAAGCGCGGCCGAGAGAATCGCGTGGCGCAGGTGGCGGGCGTGGTGGTTCAGGGTACGACCGCCGCTAAGACGCGTTCGCAGTCGAAACGACGCAGGCAGAGGTCGAATGATCCTCGCAGTCTTCTTTGTGAAACAGATGCATCTGTGCGGATACGCCGCGTTTTACGCACGTTGTCCGCCTTCGGAGTTGAGGAGCAACATGAGTAGCGAAAAATCCGTCGTCATCGTACCGACGCCTCCCAAACATGTTTGCCCGATCTGCGGTACTGCCTCGTATTCGGTGGGCGGCATTCATCCGCAGTGCGCCATGCAACAAGCCGATCAGCCGAGGCTGGCGCGACTTCGAGCGGCAAAACTGGAAGATACGAAGGTCAAGAAACCGGTTCGCCAGATTTGGAAGAAGAGATGCCCTAAATGCGGCACGCAGCTGCACGCGCGCCGCGAACTTTGCGAATGCGGACATAAATTCGGCACACGCTAGGCATTACCGAATGCGAAGCTAACTTCAAACTCGATTCCACGGCGCATGTCACAACGATAAGTATGTCGGATGGGAAAGAATCCACTTTCATTTCAGAAGCGTCAACGCGAGCTGGATAAAAAGAGAAAAGCCGAAGATAAAACCAAACGTCGGCTTGCACAGAAGCAATCCGCGGCCGCTCAAGCCGCGGGCCCGGAAGCCCGCGCGGGCGGCACAAACGCTTCAGAACCCTGATGCCGGCAGCTGCCAAGCGCATCGAATCTGGCGGCAATTCATGTAACTGCGCGGCCTGGTCGACCGCGCTTTTCTCGATGTCCCCCGGCGGAAACGAAGCAATCTTGCATCAGGCCGGGCCACAAGGTATAATATTTGCAGGTGCAAAATTTGCATCTTCAAAACAAGGGATATCTAAGGAACGGTAGATGAGTATTTCGATCACACGGGAGGAATTCCTGGCCGACCGTCAGGGCAGAACATTCGCCGACGTAGTCAGCGATTCGGCGCGGCCGTTTGAAGCGGCACTCGAGTTTTTTAATGATGGCGATCGGCAGCGCCGCATGGAGGACTCTGAGGTTCACCATGATCGCGCGCCGCTGGCCGGCGTGGTGCGGGAACTAGAATCGATACCGGCTATCAACCGGTTCCTGGGCAGGATTCATCCACGCCGCAGCCAGAGATTTCGCCAGGCAATCGGAGTCTTGATCCGCATGATCATGCAGCGGCGCGGATGGCGGAAAACGGGAAAGAAGGGATCGCTCGGCGTGCGAAATACAGCGGCTGCCGGCCGGCCGCGGCACAACACCGGCGGGCTGGCGTTTTGGTTTATCCGGGCGGAGCGATATCAGAATCCGCAGCTAAAGCCATTCGCGTCGACCCGTAAACGATGTCGCGACCTGGCAGCAACCGAGCCGCGCAAGAGTCGCGGCCGGATGCCGAAGAAATCACAAGGCGACTCCAGGCAATCGGCATTTAAGTAACGCGACATGTTGCGCGCGCTCCGCCGAAGATGTGCTGATATCAAGCGAGTTGAACGCCGGCAGAATTACGTCGGCCTGCGTATGAATCTCTTCAAGCGATGGTTTTGGCCACGTTCCGCCCGCAGCGAGATGCTATCCCTTTATAGAAGAGGACTGGCGTGCGCCGAAAAGCAGGATTCACAAGGCGCCATGTCGGCGTACACGACGGCCATTGAGCACGCCGACGCCTCCGACGACGTGAAGGCCATGGCATTATACAATCGGGCCTTACTTTTCGCGGCCGAAGGAAAAACAGACCAGGCTCTCGCCGACCTCGAGGCGGTAATGGACATGCCGGTTCCACTGCGCGAAATCAAGCTGGCGGCGAGACGTCGACTCGAGCGATTAAGACATCGACAGGAAGCGACGGCACGCGCCAAGCGGACGATCGCGCCTTGATGCGCGCTTCGCCGGTTGTCGATTAATCGCTCATTAGGAAACTGGTTCCAAGGAAGTTCTTTGTGCGTATTTCACCACCCGATTTGAAGCCAGCGTCGAGCGATCATCTCTTGCTGCTGTATGTTGCCGACTTGGAACTAGAGGTAGATCGGCTGAGGAAACATGGGCAGTTCTTGCGACAAGCCGTCTGTGAGGGCTTAGCAAGCATGCGCGAAGTCTTGGCAGGGAGCGCGTTGCCGGAGGAACCAGCGGCGCGCATCGCGCACTCCGTCGATGAAGTCGCGGCTGTGCTGCAGAATCTTCAGGATCCCCCGGGCTACCATCCAGCCCATGATCAGGTAATCGCGATTGCCGTGCGTCCGCTGGTCGAGCAAGTATTCCGTTGGCAGCAGCGTTTATCGGACGCTTCTCGAGCAATTCTGCACATGGAATTGGGAGCGGACACGATTAACTGGTTTCCGGCGCGGTTTCGGCATATTCTCGACAATCTGGTGTCGAACACACTAAAATATCGTGATCCGGCCAAGGGCGAATGTCGCGTCACGGTTACGCTTAACCGCTGGGGGGATTCCATTGAGTTGCGCGTGACCGACAACGGCCTGGGCATGCCGCGGGATGAGCAAGCCGATGCCTTTGAGTTATTCTACCGGTCTGCGCCCATTCGCTCCTCCAGCCCGGGTGTCGGTCTGGCGGTGGTGAAGCTTCTCATCGAGCAAAGCGGTGGTTCGCTTAATGTCGAATCCGGTGAAGGCAAGGGATCGACTTTCACCGCGCTGCTGCCGCGCTACGATGTCGGCGATTATTTAACTTGACCGGGGTTTATTTACAGTTGGTTGGAAAGCTTCATGCCTGGACGTCGAATTAATGCTTAACCCCGGCCTCCCGTTGGTCGGCCTAAGTTAAGATCGCAGTCCAAGGCCCAATAGAACGGTCCTATCTGAGGTGCAACGTGGACGAGCGTGAATTAACGATCGCCTGGCGAAATCTCTTTTCTGGAAAGGAGATCGACCAGGATCAATTGGCGAAGGCCCAGTCGCTCCTTGACGAGTTGAGCGGCGAAAGCCCGCTGCATCATCGCCTGGCAAAGGAACTCGACGAGATGAAGAAGCTGCAAAAGCCCCGTGTCAAGACTCGTAAAGAATCGGGTTCAGCGGGTCGTCCATGATTTCGCCGACTTTCGTGCTGGGCGTCCAGGTATCCCAGTCACGCTGCTGGTTCTTGTTCTTGGGGTTCACCAAGCGCATGTCGGCGTCCATGTAAATGACAGTGAACACGCGGCGCGGCCGGTCCGTCGTGTTGGGCCCCGCGCGGTGGAGCGTCCAGCCGAGGTGGTAGCTCACGTCGCCCAGCGCGAACGGCTCTTGCACTTGCACGATCTTTTCTTTGCGAACCGCCTCCTGAATGTGCGCTTCGCTTTCGGCACTGATCTCCAGATCGCGGCCGATGTGCTTGCGATGGCTGCCGCGCCCGAAGCAGAGCGGCCCCATCTCCAGCGGCGTGTCCTGCAGCGGAATCCAGGCCGTGACCGAGTGCGGGCTGGCCATCGGCCAGTACTGCTGATCGACGTGCCAGGGCGTGAAGCCGCCGGACGGTTCCTTGTACAATGCTTGATCGTGCCACATGCGCACGCCGCGCGTTCCCATCAGCTCGGCGGCAATCCGCGCAAGCCGCCGGCTGAACGCCAGCTCGCGGGCCTTTTCGCTGAGCGGCCAGACGTTGCTCACTTGAATGAAGGCCTGATCGTAGAGCGAACGCTCTTGGAGCGGAACTTCCTTGAGCGGATTGCGATCCTCCACCAGCCGATCGATCTCCGGCGCGTAGTCGTTCAGTACCGCTCGACTAAGCACTCCGGGAAGTCGCACGAAACCGTCCTCGCGGAAGCGACGGATCGTGGCTTCGTCCAGTGGATACGGCTCATCGAGCTCTTTGGGCGGCATGGAACGCGGCTCCTTGAGAATGAGCCATTATAGTGCCGCGGTCGACGTACATTCCAGAGACAGCTCAGCCAGCGCAGGCCGGCGGCGAGGGGTCGGCTGGGGCAACGCCCCAGCTTATGCCCAACTAGCGTGGTGCTGTGATTGATAGCCTCCCCGCAGTTTGTGCCCATGTGCTTGCCGCCGCTGACATCACAGCAAGAATGAAAACATGCGATATCTAGTGCGCGGAAGAGTGAAGCCCGGAAAAGAGCGAGCGCTTTTGGAGGCAATCGAGCGCGGCACGCTCGGCGCCGGATCGGTCGCCGAGGGCGAATATCTGCGCAATATGCAGGATGCCCGCTTGTTCAGCGACGGCACGGCGCGCTGGGTCGAGGTCTGCTACTGCAATGTGCCGCTGGAAGAGGAGCGGCCATATTGGGAGGAGTTTTTTGACCTCGTCAAGATCCAGGATGCGCACTCGCGCGCCAAATGCCGCGACGAAAACGGCACCGAGCCGTGGGCCTGCGGCGACTGCGATTGCACCGCGCGGCTCGAAGCAGGGCTAGCGGGGCAGGCACCCGCGTTCTTGCCTGTTTTGCAAAACATGGCGCAGAACTAATGTAGCAGTCATCGGGCGACCGGTTCAGCCGGGTGCGGGGTCGGCGTGCCGTAGCAGAAGTCGTGTTCACTTTGCATCCGGTGAAAGTAGATACTTATAAATCGCGCTGTTACGGCACGCGGAGTGTGCCTACTACATTTCGTTGTGAATCTCAATCACGCAATCCTTGCGCCGTCTTCTTCGGTGAGGCAAATTTGTAGATGCCGCCGTCTTGCGTGACGTAGTACACTTCGCCCGCATCATCTTCGCCGAACGACATCACCGGCAGACCATTCGGGACGATCGTGCGGTTCGCGAAAACCTCTTTCTTCTCGGCATCGTACCACAGCGCCCAAATCTGGCCGGAGACGAAGTCGGCATAAAGATAGGCTCCTTGCAGCTCGGGCACAAGTTTGCCGCGATACACGTGGCCGCCCGTGATCGACTTGCCGACGTCGTGATGGTACTCCCAAATCGGATCAATGAGCTTGACGCCGACCGGGCCGTTGGGGGCGAACGGATGTTTGCCTTCGCGGATGTTCCAGCCATAGTTGCCGCCCCGCTCGATGATGTCGATTTCTTCCCAAAGATTCTGCCCGACGTCGCCGGCCCACAGCATGCCCGTTTCGCGATCAAACGCGATGCGCCACACGTTGCGAATTCCATAGGCCCAGATTTCCCCGCGCTTGCCCGGCTGGCCGGCAAACGGGTTGTCCTTTGGAATGGCGTATTCGAGGCCCGGGCCTTTATTATCGACGTCGATTCGCAGGATGCTGCCCAGCAGCTCGCCGAGATTCTGTCCATTTCCATGCGGGTCGTTGGCGGAGCCGCCGTCACCCAGGCCAACGTAAAGGTATCCGTCCGGGCCAAACACAATCGTCCCGCCCTTGTGGTTCCAATACGGCTGCGGGATTTGAATGAGCATCTCCTCGCTGTCCGGGTCCGCCCGGTTGGGGTCCTCCTTGGAAACACGAAAGCGCGAGATCGCGGTGGTGTGCGGGTTGGGCTGGCGCTTGATCGAGTAATACACAAAGAACTCGCCGTTCTCCTTGAATTTCGGATGAAAAGTCAGGCCGAGCAGGCCCTCTTCGTTCTCCTTGGGGTGATACTGCACGCGCTCACGGATATCGAGAAATGTCTTGAGCTCGCTTGCCTCGGGATCGTTAGGGAAGACATGAATCGAGCCATACTGCGAGACAACGAAAATCCGGTTCGTGCCGTCACCGGCGCCCGTGATCAATAGCGGCCGCGGATCCTGCGGGCGGCCGACGTCCAGCCCGATGACCCAATCCGGCCACTCGATATTTGGGAAGGCGCGAACGACCTGCACGTCGAGCGGCCGCTGATTTACTTGTGCGAAGACGCAAGACGGAAGCAACACAGCGAGCAAGACCAGGTTGCAAATGAGGCAGGAGAGGCGAGACATGGGTCGAATGGACTTTCCAAGAGGCAGTTGTAGTACCCGCGGCGGCCAACAGCCGCCGCGACGCGGCTATTGTAATTGCCGGCCTTTGGCCGTGCCACCTACTACGACCTGGCGCTGCGATTGATCGCACTGGGGGGAGGGCGATACAATACTCGATTCGACCCAGACCGGGTCGCAGCCCGCCAGCGTAGCTTCAATTGGCAGAGCACCGCATTCGTAATGCGGGGGTTGTCGGTTCGACTCCGACCGCTGGCTCTTCGTAGGTCAGGCTTTCCAGCCTGACATGGACGGGGCGTCAGGCTCCGAAAGCCTGACTTACTACAATACGCAGAATAACACTGTCAGGCTCGAAAGCCTGACCTACACCAAGGAGTTTTTCCGCATGTCGATCGGAACAGAATCCGTCGTAAAGCAGATCGTTCTCTCCCCGTCCGCCTTCGGGCCGAATGAGATCGTGCAGATCACATCCGCGATCGGAAAAAGCTATTCGAATTACCGCGAGTTGCGCGAAGCGGCCGCCGAGTTGGAAGAGCAACCGAGTCGCAGCCCGGCCACGAACGCTCGCTTGGGCGTGTGCCTGTATTTGCTCGGCCGCTACAGCGACGCGGTCGACACACTGGCCCACAGCGACGGCGGGGCGCTTACTCACTTTTACCTGGGCAAAGCCTATCTCGCGCTCGATCGGTATGCCGAGGCGCTCACAGCCTATGAATCGGCCGAGCGGGCCGGCTACTCGCGCGACCAGGTGGCGCTGGCGAAGGCCGAGGCCCTGCGCTACAACAACCGCGCGCAAGAAGCGCTCGACGTGCTCAACCGGCTCTCGGGTGCGGTCGAGCAAACGGCCGAGTATTTGTATCAGCGGGCGGCCACCGTTTCGGCGCTTGGCGGCAACCCGAGCGAAGTGGTCGCGCTGTTGGAGCGCGCCGTTGCGGCCGATGGCAACCATGCGGGCGCACTGTTCGGACTGGCGCTCGAGAACGACCGGCATGGCAACGACAACTATGCCCGCGATCTGTACGAGCGCGCGGCGACGCAGTTCCCCACGCACGTTGGCACGCTGCTGAACCTCGGTGTGCTGTATGAAGACATGCAGCACTACGAAAAGGCCCGCCAGTGCTACCGGCGAATCCTGGATGTCTTTCCCGATCACCCGCGCGCCCGGCTGTTCTTCAAGGATGCCGACGCTTCGCGCGACATGTACTACGACGAAGACGCGCGGCGGCGCCAGGACCGGCTCAGCCAGATCCTCGGCATCCCGGTCACCGATTTCGAGCTTTCGGTGCGCAGTCGGAATTGCCTGCAGAAGATGGGCATCATGACGCTCGGCGACCTCACGCGCACGAGCGAGCAAGACCTCTTGGCGAGCAAGAATTTTGGCGAAACGTCGCTCGTGGAAATCCGCGACATGCTGCAGTCGAAGGGCCTCGAGCTGGGGCAATTCGCCGACCAGATCCGCGAGGAAGAGCCGGCGTACGACCCCGAGCTGCTCTCGCCGGATGAGCGGGCGCTTCTGGACCGGCCGATTGCCGATTTGAACCTCTCGGTGCGGGCCCGCAAGTGCATGGTCCGGCTCGGCTTGTCCACGATCGGCGAGCTGGTTCGGCGCACGGGCGACGACCTGTTGGAGTGCAAGAACTTCGGCGTCACCAGC
>DASXWB010000854.1:0-2937 GCA_036503915.1 Lacipirellulaceae bacterium
CTGACGGCTACCGTGCCTGGCTCACGGCTGATAGCTAACAGCTGATAACTTCAAGCAACGGGATGTATACATTAGCACAGTAGGTGGCCGAAAACAAGAGGTGGATGCGGGATGCTGGATGCGCGGAGCGAGAAGCGGGGAAGGGAGAGGATACCTGCGGTCGGCGGGTGCGCGAGGTCGGGAGACCCGCGCACAGCGAGTTGCCGAAAACAAGAAGCAAGTTCAACTAGCAAATTGTTTTGGAGATAAACGCGAAGAAAAAGCGCCTGCGCGCTCGCGCGGAAAAAAAGTTTGGAATCGGCCACGGAATGTGGTAAGGTCGACGCGGGGCGTGCTGCGCGCGAGGAAGTTGTCCCTTGTGCGCGGAGCGTCGTATTACAACAACAAAGCCGTAATGAAATCGTCCTATCGATTTTTTGTGAACGGCCTGATTGCCCTCTTCGTGGCAAGCGTGTCGATCCCCGTCGCGTTACGCTCGGCCGATTCGGCATTCGGGATGGCGAGTATGCTCGTTGTGCCCACTTTTTTCGTGGCCTTGGTGTTCACGATAACCGCTCGCGACGCTTACCGTCGCATTTTTTGGTTCGTATTTACATGTTCGGCCGCAATTTGGATGCTCTTTCTATCACAAATTTTAGAATCAGCAGTTCTCGCGACCGCAATCTATCTTCAGGACCTTACGCAGCAAGGTACAATTTCACTCTCGCAGCGAGTCATCGAACCTGTGTCGCTCGGGCTGATTTTTCTTGGACCTCCAGTCGGCGCCGCGTTGAGCGGCGTCGTTGCTGGTCGCTTGCTCCAATATTGGTTTCGCCGGCGCAATGGTTCCCAGGCATACGAGGGCAATTCGAGGTGGCGCTTCTCGATTCGCGAGCTGCTGGTTGCAGTTTTCGCACTAAGCCTCTTGCTTGCCGTTGCATTTGGTCGCATACGGAATCATCAAGCGGCGGAAAACAGCGCGAGGTCCACCTTCCTGGCGCGATTTGAAGCGTCGTTCACAACCCACGAGATTGAGCTTCTACAGGCGCCCATCATCGTTGGAGGACATCGCGCTCTGGTCCCAGAATCGGGATACAGGAGCTTCATGGCACCCGACGTAAATGAATACCGAATTGTCGCACCGATATCCAAGGACAATAAGGAGCGTTGGGCCGTGTGGTCCTACACGTGTAATGGCCAGCACGATGACATGGTTTACCAATTTGCTTACGCCGAAGCACCCACCGAAGATCAGTTACCGCCAAGTCCGTTCCCGATGAAGACATACATCAATCAACTATCGTGGCGAATGATTGACGGTGTTCCAAAGTGACTCGATGTAACTTGTATCCCGTCAGTGGCGAGCTTGCAGGCAGTGTCAGCACAAGGCGCAAAAACGTGGCCTAACATCGCTATCCGATAAGGTTCGGCCCATGCTCAAGTATCTGCGAATCGCTGTGACCGCGTTGAGCCTGATGGCCTGCGTGCTGCTGATAGGGCTGTGGGCGAGGAGCTACAGTGCCATAGAGACAGCGCAGGCTCACGTTTTTGGAAAATGGTTGGTGCATGTCCAATCGGCACGCGGAAATGTGCTCGTATTCACGATACCCCAAAAGTACCTGAATCTCGTGAAGGCGTCTGGAATTTCACCATCTCGGTTTTCTCGAGTTTCGTATGCCGATATAAAGCGGTGGAATGAGTTTGAAACCGCTATAGCACGTCCGGATGAACGCTCTATTGTTTTCATGGTGCCTGATAGGCGAATCTGCCACTTCCCATATTATGCAGCAGTTTTGTTCTCGGCAGCCATCGCATGTACGCCCTGGGTTCCCCTGTCTCGCCGCTTCAGCCTCCGCACGCTGCTAATCGCCACGACGCTGGTGGCGGTGGGGCTGGGCGTGATCGCCGTGTCGCTTTAGAGGATTTATGGACAGCCGCCCGATTTTTTGGGCAGCGCGCTTTTTTTAGGCAAAGCCGGCCGCATATACTGTGAGCGGCAGGGGCAAAGGGAGGGTACCGTCATGCTGCGAAACACGGCAATCGTGTACTTCGCTTTCGCGACCGGACTTCATGCGCAGACAGTTTATGTAAACAGTCACATCATCGCGGGGCACACAGGGCCGCCGCACGGCTCGCAGCGTATCTTTTTTGATCTATCTAAGGATGGTACGCCTCCACCGTTTCATACTATTCCGACGGCATGCGTAGACTGTAATACTGGAATCGACTTCGAATACGATGGCGCAACAATCAAAGTTGGGAGTGTTACGCTCGACGAAGGATCGGATTGGTTCCTTGTTCAACCCGGCGACAGATTCAGCCGTGCAACGATTAATGCCGGCCAATTTCCAACGATCATCAACTATCTTCCGCCACCGCCGCAGCTAGGCGAAGTCACGGTTGGCTCGGGTGAGTTTTATTTAGGCGTGAGTACCGGCAGGGGCTGGGTTCCCGCTCCGCCAAATCCTTCGCGCACGGCCTTTGGTTGGGTGCACCTCAGGCCGGTCGATGGCGTGCTGACAATGGTCTCCAATGTCATGTCCTACCACAGCCCCGGCATCATCGTCGGTACGACCACACTTGTGCCCGAGCCGGCGACATGCGTACTCGTCGCAGCGGCCGGTTTCGTATGCCTTTGCCGCCGTCGAAAGTCAGCGCGCGGCGATTAGACTTTTTGTGCAGCCGTTCGACTTCTTGCGCGGGTCGCGCTGGGTGCCACTGGCTCTGCCAGTGTGTTGTGCGTTCAACTTCGATCGAAGGTTCCGACTGGCAGACCGTGAATGAATGGCAGCGCCGGAAGCTGTTGTCGCGGCGGGTCGAGCAAGTACCAGCTTGCACTCGACCACTTCCAATCGACCGCTCGTTTCACCAGCCCTCGTCGAACCGGGTTTATGTGAATGTATTCAATGGCTGCCTCGATCACGGCCGGCGTCGTCAGGTTTCGATCGTAGCCGGTCC
>DASXWB010000855.1:0-9041 GCA_036503915.1 Lacipirellulaceae bacterium
AATTCCCAACGAGCCCCACCGGGGTTCCACCCCCTCTGTGCAACCCCGTCGGGGTTGAAATGACATTGATGTTTCCGAACCCAGGGTGGCGCCTTTGCGGCATGCACCGCTGCGGCTTACCCTGGGCTTTGGAGTGGAACGCCTTCGGTGTTGCAAATGCCGAAGTTGTTTTTGCGTCATTCCTATTGAGTCTTGCATTGACATTAGCCGCAGGGCGCTAGCCCCGGTCGAGAACCTGCCTGCCCGTGCCAACCGGACGCTAGCGCGTGCCGGCTGATGTGGTCATTCTCAATGCAAGACTCAATAAGATTCGATGATCGCCCCTTTGTCCGATCGCGGTTTTTCAGCGCGCCTCTCGAGCACGTTGCGCCAGAATGCCGGCATGCCGCGGTAGGCTGCCAGATTTGAGCGTTTCCTGAAACGGTGGATCGGGTGGCTGGGGTGGAGGTTTTGGCCGAGCCCCCAGCTTAATTCGTAACTGGGGGCTCGCTGCGCTCGACCCCAGCCATAGCCAATGAACGAGTCCCGCCCGCGCGCGTTGCTAGCGGCCGCAATGCCATTGACCGCGACCCGCTCCGGCCTATAATCCGCCCGCTTGGCGGTCGGTACGTCCGTCGAGTGCTGGCGCTTGCACCCGGCCACGCGAACTTTTCCATCAACGTCCCGCACGCGGCGCGCCGAAGAATCGTTAAGAAGCGCCTAGCCGGAAGACTCGGGTAGCGGACCGTTCACACGGCAGCGATGTCGGCAACGAATAAGAAATCTGTTGCGATCGGCACGGCGCAAAATCCTACTAATGCTCGTCACGTGCCGAGGTAGCGTAGTCATGACTCGTCAAGCCATCTGGACATTGGTGATTGCCAGCATCGTGACAACCGGATTGTCGGGCTGCCAATCGGCGTCGCGATGGGCCTGGTGGACCCGCGATGACAGCACGTCGTCGGTCGTCCAGTCGACTGCGCCGACGCTGCCCTCCGAGGCCGCCACTCCGCAGGCCGTTGAAGTTCCCGGACTGGAACCGGCATCATCGCCATCGGCCGCGAATCTGGCGGCTGCGCAGTCGCCGGCAAATGTACCCAATCCTTGGCTTCCGACATCATCGGCCGCGACGCTCGCCAACGCGCCACTTGCCAACTACCCCGTGACCCTTGCGACGCCGGGCTCGAGCCCGGCCGTGTCCGGTACTTCGCCTGCGTCGCAGCCGACCACGCCCGCGATCGCCAGCGTGCCGCCGTCTGGCCCGTATGATCCCAACGGCTACAAATCAAGTGAGCCGCTCTATGCGGCAACATCGAGACAGTTCCAGCCGGCCGCGGGAAATCCGCTGCGCATTGCGACTGAATCCGACGACCGGTATGCCTTGCCGAGTGCAAGCAATTTGGCTGGCCAAGTCGATCCGGAATACCCTGCGATCACGAACGCGCCGTCAACCGCCGCGACGGCAGAGCCTCTCGTGGATCGGTACGCTTTGCCAGCGGTCGCGGCAAATAATTCGCCGGAAGCAGGAAGTAACAACTCTGTGGCCGCTTCAAACAAGAGCGCGTCGGAGGCCGCCTTCGCAAGTTCACCAGCGCCGGCCGCATCTCAGCCGACCGCAGTAACGAGTGCGATTGGCGTGGCGCCAGTTACGACGGCGACGGTGCAATTATCGACGCCAACGGGAAAATATCGTCCTGGCGGTACATCGGATTACATGGGCGCAGGTGCTTCGCAACACATCGAAGTCGCAGCGCTACCGGCAGCGGACAAGCCCGTCTCACCCGCCGGCACGAACGGCCCATCATCGACCCCGGCTGCCGCGCCGGCCGCGAGCGGTGGTATCGGCACGTATTGATTCGACGCCATTCAAAACCGAGGGCTAGCGCCCTACGGCTAATCCGATCAGCCGCGACGCGCTAGCGTCCGGTTCGTTCGGTTTCGCTCACCAGCCCATGACCATATTCGACTCGATGGCTTTGCGCGCCTGCTCCAGATCCGCCCCCGTCTTCTGCATATAGAGCCGAATGGCGTGTACCTTATCGCCTTCCGCCATGGCCAGGCAATCGCGCGCCGAGTGGCACGGGTCCATCTTGCCGCTGATGCCTAAAGCGCTCTTGGAAATCACCCACGTATCGCGTGGCCGCTTGGTAAGGCGAATCACGTGCTCCTGCGGATAGGCATCGCCCACAACGGCGGAAGCGGCGTCGCCATCCTCGGCCCACGTGATGACAATGTGGTTCTCTGTCTCAACTTCAAACAGCGGCATGGTCCACTCCTTTCCGGCAAGCGCAGGCACGATCAAGTGGGGCGCTGCGACATAAAGATTGACGGCCTCTGCAGCGCCCGCGTCTATGATGGTAAGGAAACGGCTCGCTGAGCGTCAACTTACCGAAGAAATATAGCGGAGGACCGCGGAAAAACCGCTAGATCAGGCGGTCGTAGGGGCGCTCGCCGGTTTATCGGCATTGCCGGCGTCGGCTGACCTGCCCGCGTCGCTGCCCGGCGATTTCGCGGCGGCCCCGTCAGAATTGCTATTCGCCGGGTGCGAATTCGCGGCGGGATCGCTTACAGCCGCAGGTGCATTGTGCTCACGAATGTGCGTGCCCGTATGAACGAACAGTCGGTTCGACCCGGCGGCTTTGGCGCTGTAAAGGGCCGAGTCGGCGCGGGCGAACAGACTCCGCGAGTCATCGCCGTTCTGGACCTGCGCGATTCCGCAGCAAACCGACGTGCCCAAATCCTGCAAAATTCGCTTCCTAAACCGGTCTCCGAACACGGTGGCGCCGGCCGACGTGGTGCTGGGCATGACAACGACAAATTCTTCATCGCCATAGCGGGCAACGAAATCGGGCCCGCGCATGCAGGCGCGGATGGCCGCGGCCAACTTCGGTAGCATCGGCAGAATTGGTCCGAGCGATCGGCCCGCGGCGTCGGCGCTCGTCCTGTCCAAACTCACCAGCGCGATGCAGAATTGGCTGCCGCCGCGCGCGGCCGTCGCCAGCAGCACGCGGAGCTGCTGTTCCAGCGCCCGGCCATTGCCCACGCCGGTGAGCGGATCGGTGCGACCCTGCGTAAATGTTTCCAGCGCTTCAGACTGCTGGCGGATTTGATCGTATGCGTACCTAAGCTGATGCGCTAGTTGCATTGTGGGGCCGAGTATTGCCTCGGCGTCGGCACAAAGCTGCTCCCAGGCCGCATCCGTCGCGCAATCCCTTGTCCGGCGCAGGCACCGCTTGAATTTGGCGACCTGCGCATGATGGCTCGCGAGGTCCTTCCGCAGGTTCGTGGCAATGTGCTCCAGTTGCCAGGCGATTCGAGCCGCCCGATCCAGTTCCTGCTGGCGCCGCTCGTCGAGCGCCGCCATCATCTTCGTACGCGTACGCTGGCCGAACATGTAACCAATCAGCGCCACCGACCCCAGCGCCACAGTGACCGGCAAGCCGATCAGAGCAAGGTTGGCCCCGTTGATGAAAATATAATCGGCCGGCGCGAATTTCCCTTCGACAACGGCCACCAAAAAAAAGTTATGCCAGTCAGTGATCATCGGCGATCCATTTTCACGGGGAAAATATGCTTCGAGCTACAAGCTGGTGCGGCGAAAGCCGAGCAAGCTCACAAACCCGCAGGCGCATACCACGGTGAGCACCACGAGCCACTCTTCGCGGCTAAGTTCATTGAACCACTGCCAGGTGTCGCCGGGGGCGGCCTGTGCGCGGTACCACAAGTCCTGGAGGAACGTTCCCATGCGTCGCGGTCCTTATGTCGTTACGGGCCACACAAATCTAGGCCACGCCGAGCGCGCGGCAGGCTTTGAGGGCAGCCGCGTTGTGCGGCATTTAACGGTTGTAACGGCCAAATCACCGCGACCGGCCAAGCGGTGCGTGCCTTGTCGCTGGAAGGGTGTTTTGATATATTTTTGAGTCCCGATGAGGCCCCTCGCGCGAGTCGCAACGGCCCGTCGATCGGGCGCGGTAGCTCAATTGGTTAGAGTCCCGGACTGTCGATCCGGTGGTTGCGGGTTCGAGTCCCGTCCGCGTCGCTGAAAAGAAGTTCAAGCCCGGTAAGCGCTTACGCTTGCCGGGCTTTTTTATCGGTCAGCCCGACTCGGACGTCGTTCGCCACGTGTCCTCGCGCGGGTCCACTGGGACATTCGTGGTACACTGTCGCCATGCCACGCTTCGGTACAAGAGCCTTGCTTATTGGCCTCGCGGTCGCCGGATTATGGCTGCACACGTTGAGCGGCTATCCCGATGGCAGGGAAATTCGTCGGACTATCGGGCTGGTGATTCTTCTCGCATCGGGATTTTCAGTGATCTATTGCAGTGGTCGTCAGCGGGCGTTCTGGATCGGCTTCTTTGCGGTCATGCTATGTCAAATTCTTGAGCTTTATAGCCCACCCATGCGCTGGCTGTTTGAGCTTTGGGGACTCCCAGAGCACACATCAAACTACCGAGTCGTCGCCAGGCGAGAAACGATTGACGTGCTCTTTTCGCTTTCGTTCGCTGTTTTGGTTGGCTACATTGGCGTCCACATTTATGACTCCAATCCGAAATCGCATAGTCCGTGAAGTCACTCACCGTCTGGTTCCAAGCTCTGCCGCCAATCGCGGCCATCATCGAACACACCGGCCATGCCCGATTTCGTGTTCTCACCGTTTTTGCGGTAACGGCGATTTTTGCGATCGCTCTGCTGGCCTTGGTCCGTGAAGCTCCAATCGGCGCGCCGACTTTTGACGCCTGGCAATAAAGAATACGGCTCGGCCGAATCGACTTGGGCGGCGGGAACTGGTGGACGACTTAGGGCGTCTAACGCAGCATGCCGCGTTTTGTTCCAAGATTGAGTCCTAAAACGCGAATAGCAATCGACTTGAACCGCTCGGCGGCTCCGCCCCTTCCCCCCAAATTTCCCGTTTATCCACCCTGTTTGGTCGAGAAGGATGCTCGGCGCCAAATGCTCATTAGTCCCGAATCCGTTTGAAGCAAAAGTCATTAGTTCCTTAATGTCGCTAGTGTAAGATGATGCGGCGGGAAGCCTGCAGATATTGGAACTATAAGGCGGCTCGCAGCGTATCAACACAGTTTACTCACGCGGCAGGCCACATGTTGTTGCCCTGAACGCGTGGGACACGCCTTCGGCCACATTCGCGAAGACGCAATTCCACTCGACCGGCATTGACCGGCGAATGACCATATAACTGAAATCTTTGGGTCCTGGTCGCTTCTTGTTTTTGCAAAGGAGGCACTCATGCCCCGCGTCGCTAGCGCTTGGTTCGGATCGTTGCGGTGGATGCTTTGTTTGATCGCATTAGCTGGTACATGCATGGGGTTGATCGCCCCGCTCGCCAGCGGCGAGGAGCCGGCCAGTCGACTCCGATTGTTTACGATTCGGGCGGCGGCCGTGGCACCAGCGGCCGAGGCTCCGGCGACAACTGCCGAAGCCCCGGCAGCCGAAGCGAATCAAGTGGCGGAAACGGCGACGCATCGTCAAACGACGATCATTCAGGCGAACGTCGATGGCCAGCCGCAAACCAGCATCACGTGCTTTTGTCTCACTCCGAACGACCGCATCCTGGCGGGTTGTGCCGGCCAATCGGGCGAGATTCGCGTGTTCGACAAGGAAGGCAAGTTTGTCGAAACGTGGGCGATTCCCGTGACTCCCGACGCAATCTACGTTCGCGCTGACGGCACGATTTTCCTCGCCGGCGAAGGCCAGGTGCTGCAATTGTCATCAAAGACGGGTCGCATACTGCTTCAAAAAGAAGCCCCTCATGCGGCCGAGCTTAACGCAAATCCCCAGCAACTCCGCGAGCAGATCGTCGCCCAAGCCAAGCAGCGGGCCGACGCAATGGCCCAGCAGGTGAAGCAGTTCGACGATATGATTGCCCGCTCGGACAAGGAAATCGCTTCGCTCAAGGAACAACTGGCCGAGCTGCAAACCACCGCCGACGAAGCGAAGGAAAGTGAGGATGAAGATGCGGCTGAAAAGCCCGCAGCGACCTTAGCCCGCTCGAACGCACGTCAAAAACAGCTCGAGCGCCGCATCGCCATGCACGAGCAGCGCAAAACGCAATACGAGGCCGTCAAGGCCCAATGGGGCGAGATCGCAAAACAGAATCCCCCGGCGGAGCTTACCGAAGAGCAGATTGACGCTCAGATAAAAGCTTCGCTCGCGCAAACAATGAAGGTCTCCTCGATTAGCGCGGCCGACGACGAAGTCTATCTCGCGACCCGCGCGGCCGTCGGGTATGGATTCCAGATCTGGCGTTGCGACAGCCAGTTCGAAAATGCCAAAAGCATTGTTTCTGAACTGCGAGGGTGCTGCGGTCAGATGGACGTGAAAGCCAACGCAAACGGCGTATTCGTAGCCGAAAATGCCCGGCACCGTGTTTGTCGCTACGACCGTGAAGGAACGCTCATCACGGCCTGGGGTGAAGGGGCCCGCAACGGTCTTGAAGGTTTTGGTAGCTGCTGCAATCCGATGAATGTCGCGTTTGGCCCTGATGATGTCGTGTACACGGCTGAGGACAACACCGGCCGCATCAAACGCTACTCGCCGGATGGCAAACTGCTCTCATGGGTCGGCAACGTCGATCTCGTGCCAGGCTGTAAGAATTGCTCGATCGCGGTCAATGCCGATGGCAGCCAGGTGTACATGCTCGACATCACGCGAAATCACATCGTGCGGATGGACGAAAAGCCGGCAAGCGAATCGGCCCCGGCCGCGGAGGGCGACAAGACGGCGGCTCTCGATGCGAGCGGTCGTTGAACAGCCGGCATCGAGTCGAAAACCTCATTGTTAATAACCCTATAAAGGCGACGTTATGCGCAGATTCTTGGGCATCGCACTGTGTCTGGTGATATGTCCATCGGCATACGCCGAAGACTCCAAACTGGAAAAGGCTGCTGGCGAGAGTCTCTCGTTGGTCGTGATGGACCCGCTTGCCGCGCCGCTGTCGTGCCCATGCGTCGAGGGCTACGCGCAGCGGCAATACGATAAGCTCGGCGAATTCTTGACCGAACGGCTCGGCCGGCCCGTGCAAGTGACTTTCGCTGAGTCGTTCGAAAAGGCGCTCGCCAAAGAGGATTGCAAGACGATTGATATCGCGATCGGCAAAGACTCCGTCGTTCGGCACGACGCGGCCGCGGCCAATATGAAAGTCATGCCGCTGGCCCAATTGAGCGGCAACGACGGCATCACCACGCAGACTGGCTTGATCGTCGTGCGATCGGCTGATCCGGCTCAGAAAGTGGAGGACCTTCGCGGCTACCGCATCCTGTTCGGCACCGCCGAATGCGACGAGAAGTTTGCCGCGCCGCGGATGCTGCTGGCGTCAGCAGGCGTCGAGTTCCGGGCCGTCGATAAGTCGGAAACGACGCAATCGTGCAGCGACGGTGCGTGCAAGATCATCGAATGGGGAGATAAGGAAAAGGCGGCCGCCGTGATTTCCAGCTACGCCGCCCCGCTGCTGGAAGGCTGCGGCACGATCAAGAAGGGCGACCTGCGGGTCGTGGCCGAGACCGAACCTGTGCCGTTCATCACCGCGTTCACGACCGATCGCGTGGATAACGAGCTGCGCGACAAAATTCTCGAGGCACTGCTCGAAGTCGGCACGACACCCGAATTATCAACTGCCTTGGAGACGCTTGTCGGCTTCGTCGAAATCGACGACGAGTATCATGCGATGCTCGAGTCAACGGCCCGTCAGGCGGCCCGTGAAGTGAGCGATCGGCCGGCGACGACCTCCGACCAGGCCAAGGCGACTCGGCCTGCGGACTCGTCGCGCCCCAACGAAAAGGCAACCTTTGCGTGGCCCGGCTGGCGCGGGCCTACGCGGGACGGCCGAGTGCGCCATCTCCCCTCCACGCTGCCCAAGGAACCCGCGATCGTCTGGCGGCAGGCGCTTCATCGGCCGGGCTTGGGCGGCATTGCCGCCACAACAGAGTTCGTCGTGCTGGGCGATCGCGATATTAGCAACACATTCGATGAGTTCCGCTGCTACGCAGCCGAGGGCGGCGAACTGCTGTGGACCGTGCAGTATCCCGCGCCGGGCAAATTGGATTACGACAACACGCCCCGCGCCACGCCGCTGATTCACGAAGGTCACGTGTACCTTCTCGGCGCGTTCGGCGATTTGTTGTGCGTCGAGCTGCAAAGCGGCGTCACGCTGTGGCAGATGAACCTCATCAACGATTTCGGCGGCGACTCGCAGCTCGTGTGGGGCACGTGTTCCTCCCCGCTCGTTGTCGACGGCAAGCTGATCGTCAATCCGGGCGGCCCTGATGCTTCGATCGTCGCTCTCGATCCGCTGTCGGGCGAGGTTGTGTGGCAAACGCCCGGCGATCTGCACGCCTACAGCTCATTTATCGTGGCAACGCTTGGCGGCGTGCGGCAGCTCGTGGGTTACGATCGCACTTCTCTCGGTGGATGGGATATCGAGACCGGTACCCGGCTGTGGACGCTCAAGCCGCCGTTCGACGGCGACTTCAACGTCCCCACGCCTGTCGCCGTTAATGGCAAGCTCCTTGTCGCCACGGAAAATAACTACACGCGACTTTACGAATTCGAAGACGCGGGACGGATTAAACCCGAGCCCGTCGCCGTCAACGACAGGCTGGGGCCCGATACGAGCACGCCCGTGGTCGTCGGCAACCGCGCGTTCTGCGTGCGGCTCGATATGTATTGCCTCGACGTGGCAAATGGTCTCAAGCCCATCTGGATCGGCGAGGACAAGGCGTTTTGCGATTATTCGCCGCTCATTGCCTCAGACGACCGCGTGCTCGCCGTCGGCGCCGGCGGCGAGCTGATCATGGTCGACGCAGCAGCGGATGAGTTTCGCATCGTTTCCCGGATCAAGCTGTTCGGCGATGACTCCTCGACTGCCGAAGTGCTCGCCCACCCGGCGCTCGTGGGCACGCGGCTTTACTTCCGCGGCGAAAAAGAGCTTGTCTGCGTCGAACTCTCCCCTGACGCGGCATCGAATTGAAACACGCCCCCACAACGATCAGGCCAAGATCCGCCAAACTACGCCACCATGATGACGTCGTGGTTGCGGCCGTTTGCGA
>DASXWB010000856.1:0-2497 GCA_036503915.1 Lacipirellulaceae bacterium
GTAAGCATATAGGGCGGCGTGCGGGCCGCCAGCCATGCGGCGTCGATTGTCGTCAGCATCGAATAGACAATTATCGGCTTGGTGATGTAATCCGTGCCCTCTGCATTCGCGGCCGTGATCTTTACCATGTAGCGGCCGGGCGTCGAAAGCGTGCCGGTAATCTGCCCCGTGCTCGCGTTGATGCTGGCCCCGGGCGGTAAGTTGACGGCCGAATAAGTTACCGACGTACCGTTGAGCAAGGTCGGCGTAAAGTCGATTGTCCCCTCATCCGCAATCACAAGCGTCGAAGACGCAGCTATGAGTGGTTCGGGGCTAGTAGCCGGCGAGCCTTGCGTTGAACTGTTTGTTACGCTGCGAGCTGAGAACGCCGCCAGCGGACGATTGCCCTGCGTCGATTTAATATCGCCCGGTGCGTATGCAATCGTGACCGATTCGCCGGCCTGAATCGTGCGGCTCAAGGTGAGCGTCCAGGCCGACGTACCGCTGCCGGTGCCGCTCGTTACCGTGACCGCCCCGCCGCTGGCTGCAATCGTCCAGCCAGTTTCTTCGGTGCCGGCGACGGCGCGATTGTAGGCTAGGTCGATTGTGGTGCCGGCCTCAGGTATCGACTGCCCGGCAAGCACGACGCTATGCGGGTGGGCCAGAAACGGCTTGGCCAGCGCGCAGGCCGATAAACCCGCCAGAAAGCAGGCAATTAGAATCGTGTTTGACTGGCGTGGGGGCATTTGGTATGCTTCTATCGTCCCTGGCACGGATTCCCAAAACGATTCATGCGGCCCGTCGATTGCGCGCATCTTCCGTGCCAGGAAGCCGCGTGGTTGGCGGGCCGCTTTTTTGGAGGAACCAGTGAATACGACATTGGCTCGCTACGAAGTCGGACACGATCGGCATGGGCTCGATGGTGGGTTCTCGCGTAAAGCCGAGGCATTCCAGTGGGCACTTGATTTCGTCGAGCAGCTAACCAAGGAAGGCGAACAGGCTGACGGTTGTGTTCATGTCTACGATAGGATGGCTCGCCGCGGTGCCGTATGTCACTGGACTGTTCGCGGCGGTGCAATCGTCGGTACAGGACAGCGATTGACTTAATTCTTAATCCTTGGCCCGATGGCGGGCCGCTTTTTTGGAGGGGAGAAATGAGAGCCCGCATATATGTAGGGATCGTGATGATATGTTTCGGCGGACTTTGCTTTCTATTGTTTGTCGCCGCGTTTACAACTGCGGTATCCCTGTCTTTCGTCGCCGATGGATATGAGTACGGAACACCAAATTTTGTTTGGTGGACGCAACTGAACTTCAAGGTAATGCGGCTACCGCCGCTGTTTCTTGTATTCTCAATGGTCTTTGTTGTCGGCGGAATGATGCTATCCGGCGACGAACTTTTTAAGGAGTAACCATGCGTACTATCCTTGTTTTGCTCTTGCTCCCGCTGCCCGCCCAAGCCGGAACCATCCTGCTGGCAGAAATCCAGCACACCAACGTCGTACTGTTGAATCAGCCTAGCCAGCCGATCCTCTTGGAGTTCGTCGCCGAACAAGCCGATACGATGCAAGTACGCCTTGGCGGTGAGTACGATAGCGCGGATGTTGGCCTTGTGTTTGAAGCGCCGCCCCAAGATGTGGCACTCTTTGAGGCGGCGCTTACCCAGGCAGCAGGCGGGCAGTGGTGGATTAACGATACGAGCCACGCTCCGAGCCCGCAGTTTGCCGATTCGCTTTGGTCCGATACCGTGCCGCGTACCGCGATAACCCGGCATGTTCAGCGGCTCGGCAACGGACTGTTCGGATACGACTTGACCGATGTTACGCAAACTATTGACCGCTTGACCTACGGCGTAAGCAGCGGAACGCAGCCGCGCCCGAACGTCGACCATCAGCATACGATCCGCCTGTACGGCGAACCGATTAGCGTGCCGGAGCCGGCGGCGTGGCTGCTCGTGTTGTTGGGCGGTACTATTCATTGGAGGAAGCGATGAACACGATGGACAAATACATAAAGCTACTAAGCGACGAACTAAAGAAGGCCCGTGAGCAAGAAAGGACAGCCGCCGAAGCAGAAGGCGACGCAAGCCGGCTTTACTATTTCCGGCATGGATTCGCAGAAGGTCTTGATAGGGCTTTTTCATTGCTTGGTTCGCAGTTAGGGGCAGCACTCCCTCCGTCGCTGCGTTAGTGCGCCAGCCCATCGCTCACAGTCGTCGTCTGTCCGGTCGCTAATACGCCGTCCCCACCACTAACTCAAACGATGCTCCATTCGCCTCATTGATGATCGCTATTGAATTGGTCGAGTCCCATCCGGCCGGGATGTCCACGTACTGTGCGGCCGTTGTTGCGTCCGGCGTTACCGGGAAGCTGTCTGTATCGTTGCTGTTGCCGCGCAGGGTTACGTTGACGCCCTTGATCGTATTGAGGTCGATGTCTAAGGCAGCGTCGCCCGCTTGGTCGAAACCGTAAATCCGAACGTCGGCGCGAAAACCCTGAACCGCGGCATCAATATGAAT
>DASXWB010000857.1:0-3723 GCA_036503915.1 Lacipirellulaceae bacterium
GCACCGAAAAGCCCGGCGCCGTTCTCGTGGAACTGCCCGAGGACATTGCCGGCCAGCCGGCCAGCGGCGAGCCGCTCACTCCGCGGCGATTTCGCCGCCCGCGTCCGGACGACACCGCCATCGGTCAGGCGTTTGAATTGCTGCGCTCGGCGCGGCGGCCAGTGATTATCGCGGGCAACGGCACAATCCGCCGCCGCGCAAGCAGCGAGCTGCGCCGCTTCTGCGAGCGGACCGGCATCGGCGCGATCAGCACCTTCATGGCCAAGGGCTGCGTCGACATGGACTCAGACTACTGCCTGTTCACGATCGGCCTGCAGCAGCGCGATCAACTTTCATATTTGGTTGCGGAGAGCGATCTGGTGATCACGGTCGGGTACGACATGGCCGAGTATCCGCCCCGTTTGTGGGACGGCGGGCGGCGCAAGCCGAACATCCACATCGACTTCACTCCCGCCGAGATTGACGCCCATTATCATCCCGACGTGGAGCTGATCGGCGACATTGCCCACGCGTTGGAGCTATTGACCGAGCGCGTCGAGCGCGAAGGTGTGCCCGCATTTGACTTGGGACGGCAGCGGGAAACGCGGCAGGTACTTCTTGCAGACTTCGTCGAGCATAAAGACGACGACACCGAGGGCACGATCCGCCCGCAAAAGGCGCTGTGGGATGTTCGGCAAGCGCTCGCGCCGTGCGACATACTTCTGTGCGGCGTCGGGGCGCACAAGATGTGGGTTGGCCGCTACTATCACTGCCACGAGCCGAACACTTGCCTCATCTCCAACGGGTTCTGCGCGATGGGCATGCCGCTGCCCGGCTCGATCGCAGCCTATTTGGTGCATCCGGATCGGAACATTTTTGTCGTCACCGGCGACGGTGACTTCCTCATGAATGTGCACGAGATGGAAACCGCCAAGCGCCTCGGCGCCAAGATCACCGTGATGGTCTGGGAAGATCACGACTATGGCCTCATTACATGGAAGCAGCAAACCGAGTTCGGCCGGCACATCGACATGACGTTTGGCAATCCGAATTGGAATCAGTTGGCCGAATCGTTCGGCTGGCAGTGCGAATTGGTCGGCAGCTCGCGCAATTTGCGCGCGGCGATCGATCGCGGGCTGGCACACTCGGGCCCGTCGCTCGTGGTCGTGCCGATCGACTACCGCGAAAACCTGTTGTTAACCGAACGGCTCGGCAAAATCACCGGAAGAATGTAGGTCAGGCTCTGCCTGAAAAAACGTACGTCAGGCAAGGCCTGACCTACCAAAGGGAACTTAACATGCTCCGCGAACGCTATCCTTATTATCTCGCGAATCGCCCGCAGCAACCGAACGCCGATCTCGAGGTCACCAACAAGTACACCGGCGAGGTTGCGTCGCGGGTCGGCCTGGCGAGCAAGGAAACCTTGGACCAAGCGATTACCGCCGCCGCGAAGGCCGCGGCGCCGATGCGCCGCCTCGCCGCCTGGCAACGCAAAGCCGTGCTCACTCACCTGGCCGCGCGCTGCCGCGAACGGGCTGAGGAATTTGCCCAGCAGCTCACGATCGAAGCCGGCAAGCCGATCAAGTACTCGCGACTGGAAGTGACCCGGCTGATCGACACGGTGGAAATCGCCGCCGAAGAGGCCGTGCGACTCGTCGGCGAAACGTTGCCGATCGACATTTCCGAGCGGGCCGCCGGCTATCGCGGCATGTGGAAACGTGTGCCGCTTGGACCGTGTGCTTTCATCACGCCCTGGAATTTTCCGCTTAACCTGGTGGCTCACAAAATCGCTCCGGCAATCGCGTGCGGGTGCCCGTTCGTGCTCAAGCCGGCCAGCACCACGCCGATCGGCGCGCTGACGCTGGGCGAAATCCTCGCCGAAACGGATTTGCCCGATGGCGCCTTTTCCATCCTGCCGCTTAACACAGGCGATGCCGACGCGATGGTTGAAGATGAGCGCATCAAGAAGCTTAGCTTCACCGGCTCGACCAAGGTCGGCTGGGCCCTGCGCGACCGGGCCCGCAAAAAGCAGGTCACGCTGGAACTCGGCGGCAACGCGGCTTGCGTCGTCGAACGCGACGCCGACCTCCCCGACGCCGTCGACCGCAATGTGTTTGGCGGCTATTACCAGTCGGGCCAAAGCTGCATCAGCGTGCAACGTATCTACGTGCACGAATCGGTGTACGGCGCGTTTCGCGACAAGTTCGTGCCGGCGGTAAAGGCGCTCAAAATGGGCGACCCGCGCAACGACGACACGTTCATCGGCCCGATGATCAGCGAGGATGACGCCAAACGCATCGAGCGGACGATACAGGATGCCGTCAAACGAGGCGCCAAGCTGCTCACCGGCGGCGGGCGCAAGGGCAACATGGTCGAGCCAGCCGTTCTCGAAAACGTGCCGCTCGATGCCGAAGCCTCTTGCGAAGAGATTTTCGGACCCGTGACGACGCTCGCGCCATTCAGCAACTTCCAGCAGGCAGTCGACCTGGTGAACAGCAGCCGCTACGGGCTGCAGGCCGGCATCTTCACAAATGACATTGGGCGGATTCAATATGCCTGGGACGAACTGGATGTCGGCGGTGTAATGATTAATGAAGTACCATCCTTCCGCGTCGACCACATGCCTTACGGCGGCACGAAGGACAGCGGCATGGGCCGCGAGGGCATCCGCTGGGCCATCGACAGCATGACCGAAGTGCGGCTGATGGTCGTCCGCAGCCGGTCGTAAAACCTCTCTCTGGGAGCGTGGGGTTAGCGTCAAAGTGACTTCAAATACGCGGCCACCGCCCGAGCATCCTCGTCATTCATTCGAAACGGCGGCATCGGCGGTTGCGGCGTTCGGCCGGTCGGCGTGACGCCGGTTTGCAAGAAGCGCGCCGTGTCGTCTTCCGACCACCCACCTGGCAAGCCGGCGATCTTGGGCGCCTGAAACGCCCACTTCACGCGCGGATAGGGTGATTCCACCGGCATAGGCGCCCCCTCCAAGAGTCGCTGCTGATCGAGCTCACCATCCGCGCTTTTCGGCGTGTGGCAGTAAACGCACATCGCCACATGATGCACGATGTACATGCCGCGCTCTGCCGGAGATTGTGCATTCGAAGTTGTTGGATCCACGGGCGCAGCGTCCGTGCCTTGTTGTGCGCGAATGTCGCCAAGTATTGCGTTCGCCAGGACCACCAGGACGACTGTACATGCTGCGACAAGCGCGGTTCGGTTTCGCATATACCTTCTCGTGT
Source organism: Lacipirellulaceae bacterium (assembly GCA_036503915.1). Lineage (GTDB taxonomy): Bacteria > Planctomycetota > Planctomycetia > Pirellulales > Lacipirellulaceae > JABDGM01. The sequence continues at coordinate 3,216 of DASXWB010000857.1, forward strand.
TAGCGTGTGGCAAACGCTTAACCAAACATCTGCCCCAGTTCGCGCAAATAATCGAGCGCCTCGCTTAGCTCCGGCGCCTCGACGCCCGATTGCCGGCCGGCCCGGTCGCATTCGCCTAATAGCACCAAATCGTCGAAATGCTCCGACTGCTGCAATCGCCGGCGGGCCCGCGCTCCCAGCGTACCTTCGGCTAACTGGTGTGCAATCATATGGTTCTCGATCAGCCACGACGTGCGCTCGGTAATGAAACCATTGAGCGCATCGAGGCCGGCCGCCACATGATCCGCCGGGTCGATCGCCTTGCCCACATCATGCAACAGCGCCGCGGTCAAAAACTCCTCATCGTAAGCCAACTGGTCGCGCGCATGATCGAACACCTGCAAGCTGTGGTACAGCATATCGCCTTCGGGATGGTATGCCAGCGGACCCTTCACGTTCTCCAAAGGCAACAGCAGTGATTCGAACACCTGGAAACGGTCGACCTGCTCGGCCGCGTCCTCGATGGCCG
>DASXWB010000858.1:0-4110 GCA_036503915.1 Lacipirellulaceae bacterium
ACTGCCGCCATAGGAATTTGCATCCGTAAGCGCAAGTGTACCGGCGCCCAGTTTTGTCAGCCCTCCTACACCGCCGATATTCCCAGTGAGGGTGAGAGTGGCGGCCGGCGTCGAAACGTCGATCGCACCGCCGGCGGCCTCGAGCGTCATCGAATTGCCGGCTGAGCCACCGACTGTGACGCGCAAAGTGCCGCCATCGAAGTGGACGCCGCTACCATGGTTTCCGCCACCAAGCGCGGCGGCAACAACAAGTCCGCCATTCGCAATTGTCAGCATGCCGCTTCCAACAACGCCTACCTCAAGAGCGCCGGAGTTGACCCAACTCGATCCCGCGTCGCTAATGGTGACACTGCCGATGCTGCCCGGCGAAATGCCAATGCGGCTACTGGCGCTGGCCACAGCGCCACCGCCGGTTATGGTTAGCGTTGCGGTGCCCAATACGCCGACTGAGAGTGACCCGGAATTCGTCCAAGTGGACCCGGCCCCATTCACCGCCACATTCCCGACGCCCTCGATCGACTCACCGAGCGAACTAAAGGTGTTTGATACGGCTCCGCCGTTTTCAATCGCTAGTCTGCCCCAGCCCGAATTGCCCACGACGAGTTGGGCAGAGTTGTTCCAGGTGGAATTCGGACCTGTAATGGAAGCGATCGCGGTGCTGAACACGGTATTGGCGAGGATGCCGCTGGTGTTCGACACCCGCCCGCCGTTCTCGATGGCCAATATTCCGTTGCCGAACGAGCCTAATTGGAGCGAGCCAGAATTGGTCCACCGCGAGCCGACGCCGCGGACCATTGCCGAACCGGTGCTCCCGTCGTTCAAGCCAATGTAGCCCTCGGCATTGGATACCGCTGCTGCATCGGTGATGCGCAGCGTTCCGCTGCCACTGTTACCCACTGTAAGGTTGCCTGCGCTAGTCCATGTGGAGCCTGGACCACTAACCGTCGCGGTGCCGTTGCCGCTCGCGTTCGTGCCCAGTAATCCAGCGCTACTGGACACCTCCGCGCCGCTCTCAACGTTGAGAATGCCTCTGCCATCGTATCCCACGTGAAGCTCGTTTGAGTTGGCCCAGGTCGATCCGCCGCCGCTAACGGTAACGTTGCCATTACTAGCAGACAGGACTCCGATGTAGCCGAGCGCACTGGAGACGGCTCCGCCATCGAAAATCCTAAGTGTTCCGCTACCTCCATATCCGGCCAATAACTGACTTGAGTTGGACCACCGGGAGCCGGCGCCACTCACCGTGGCATTCCCTACACCGGCCGCAGAGACTGCGATATATCCAAATGGACTGGACGCGCTGCCACCATTGAAAATGTTCAGCGTGGCGTTGCCGCCATCGGCCACTTGAAGTTCATTCAAGTTGTTCCAAGAGGATCCATCGCCGTTGATGGTGACTATGCCGATGCTATTCTCGAAAATGGCGATGCCGCCGATGGAATCGGAAACCACGCCGCTGTTCAGGATGCTGAGCGAGCCAGTTCCTTCACGGCCCACGAGAATAAGGTTTGCGCTCGTCAAGCTGGAGCCGACCCCGTCAACCGTGGCCACACCGGTGCCATTTGCTGCATTGCCGATACGCCCATTGCCCCCAACGGACACGGCACCGCCGTCCATGATACTCAACGCGCCGGTGCCCGAATTGCCCATCCGCAATTCCCCGGAGTTGTGCCAGGTGGAGCCAACACCCGTAATTGTGACCATGCCGTTGCCGCCGGCATTATTGCCAACGAACCCGTCAGTGTTGATTACGTCGCTGCCGTCATTCACCGCCATCGAGCCGACAAGTGTAACGCCGATAGATAATTGGCCGCCCACGTTCCAAGGGTCGCCGTCAGGTGGCGAAGGAACCACGTCGCCAGTGAGATCGATGGCCGCGCGAGATGGCGGATTTACGACGCTAATCAACCCGAATAGCGCGACGCACCGAACACAACGAGCAAACCGGCGAGTTATGCCAAACATGAGATGCCTGCCTTATGCGCGGGATCATTGGCAGCTAAGAATGGCGTAACAGCGGATACTTTTCAACCGCGCTGAGAGGTCATCGATTCACGCGTTCGTGCCTCACGATAGTAATGTACGGCAGTACGAGAAATGCCGCGTTTTCCGGGATTTGGTGCTGCCAAACACACCCGCCGACATGCTGGCACGATGTCCTCAGCCGCGTCAAAGTGTCACCATTTTGCTTGCACAATTCGGTAATAGCGGCTTCGTCAATGCGGTAAGCGACACAATCCAATTCGTTGCCTATTCAACAGTGTTTTCGTCCACGATGGCATGCAAGTAGCCCGACGTGACGATGACCTTCGCGTGACCACCATGCCAGGGCCGCTGAAATCAGTAGCATCCAATTTGGCGGTTCAGGCACCGTCACGTCCGACAATGATCCGGCGACCGCAGTTCGGCCGAAATTCGCGCCCCACGTATCATAGCCCGACTGTGATCCGTCCGTTTTGCGCCACACAACATAGTCGGCTGCATCCACTGCGCCGTCGGAGTTGTAATCTCCACGCAGGTACTCCAGGGCCGTTAACCCGGTGCTCAGGTAGGACCGCGCGACCGCGGCTTGATCATTGAGGTGCCATGCGCCGAGCGCCGTGCTCTGAAATCCGCCTCGTCCCCAAAGCCTTCCGTAGTGTCCGTTGGGATCGCGCCGGTTTTGATGAAGCCACTCAAGCGCATTCATGGTCTTGGTCAGCCATAGCGGATTATTAACCACGAGGCTCAGGTTATTGAAGGCGTCCACGAGCTCGAAGGCCCAGAACCCCTCGTCATTGATGGCGCCAGTTGTGGAATTGAAAAAGCGCGAGAGCGATCTGGTGGCGATCCTCTGTGCTTCCTGGAGATGCGCGACGTGGCCGGTCGAGGCATAGAATTCCAGGTGAAGTGAGATCGCATCGCCCGCGGCGTTCACCAGTGTAAAGTCACCGGCGGTGCCGGCTTTGGGACCGGTCAGGTAATACTTCTCCAGAAAGAGCCCGTCCGCCTGGCGAGTATGTGACTGAGCCCATTGATGCAGCCGCGTCGCGTCGGTTAGGTAGCTTTCTTCCTGGGTGGCCTGGTAGAGCATCAGCGCCGCCCGCGCACCCTGCAACGTTGAGATGGTTTCCTTCGTGCTATGATCAATCTGGTTGAAGTAGATACCACCGCCGCCAGCGAGATCTTCGCCAGACAGCACAAAGTCGTAAGTTTCCCGGGCACGGTCCAAGTAAATCGATTCGCCCGTGATCCGATACGCTTCCATCAGGGCTACCGCCATATGGGCGTTGTCATCATAGAACAGCGTTGCGCCGCTGCTTACGCCTGACCGGTAGCCGCCACCGGCGGCGTTCCAATATCTCGCCCGCGCCTCATCGGAGAACTGTCTTAGAAGCGGGGTATAATTCGCGGGATCGAGTTGCGTCAGTGCGTTTTGCACGCGGAACTGGGTACTTAGCGGCCAGACGTACGCGAACCCACTGTCGCCGCCAGAGCGTTGTCCGTTCAATGAGGCCGTTTCGGCAAACAGGCTGCTTCCTGGCACCTGCAGGCTCGATTTGGTCCGGGCATAACCATCCAATCCCCAGTCGATCAAGTCCTGCGGCGCACCCTGCGCGCGAACACGCGTCGTGCAGATTGCCACCATAACTGTGGCGATGGCGCACCACAGGAACGCGAAGGTGAGTTTTGATAGCATTCGGGAAGTATCGCTTAGCAACTCTTCGAGCGACTCAGCGCCGAGCATGGCAAGAAATCGCGTTAATTATAGCAGAACCGCGGCCGCAGTCGCTCGGCCGTGTGTCGCACATGAAGATTGCCATGCCGCAATTTGGTCCTCTTAGGCGCTATTACGCGCAATGAAGCTCTTAGCAAAAGGACAGTTGCCCTGGTGGAAGTCGAGCCGATCCAGAGATCGGAACGGCGTCGCTCGTCTATCGCCCGTTGGCGCCGGAGGTTTTTGGTGCGATGCGAGATGCCGTCGCTAGACTGAGCTTTGCCGTGCGCGAATAAAAGACGTCGACCTGCTCGTGCATGGTGTATAGGCGGTATGCTTGGCCGTCGAGAACGATGATTCCACTCGATTTGTTATCCTCGACGATCGGATTCCCCGAATACTTCTGCCAATGG
>DASXWB010000859.1:0-3927 GCA_036503915.1 Lacipirellulaceae bacterium
CTCCCAGCCGGTGTCGGCCACCAGCCGGTACTCGCCAATCTCCTCCCATTCGGGATAGTAATCGACCTTCCCATAAAACTTTTGCGTCGCGCTTAGGTTCTGGGAGTACTCCAACCCGACCAGCGATTCGGGCACCCAGCGGTCGTCAGGCCCGCCGATCTCTCGCGAAGCGCCGCCGCCCAGGCGGCCGATGAAGTCGAGCCCCGGCTCGTGAACAAACCGGTAGCCGACACCCGTGTTGGCGCTTGCTTGCAGGTCGAACGCCTGAAACTCGTCGTAAAACACGTTGCCCGTGCCGTAGAGCGTCCAGGGCGAGCGATCGTCCAAGAGCCAGTCGTTGCGAACATCGAGTTCGGCGTTGTTTTGTGTCTCGCGACCGCTGGTGGTCGTGTAGTTGTAGTTCGTGCGCAAGTCCAATTTCGAAAAGCGCGACTCGCGTTTCATGTACCCGCCCGTGCGAATGCTCAGCGACTCGCTCGTGCCGGACGAGCCGTTGACGCCCAGTTCAATGCCCGTGTCCCAGGGCAATGGATCGAACCAGAGCGGCGGCGAATCGAGCTCTGGAGGCAGTTCATCCTGTTCATCGCAAAGCGAGTCTTCCGTTTCGACTGGAATCGTGCCAGCATCGGTTGGTGCGACGAGCGGAATCGGCTGATCCGACACCATCGACGTCGGCTCCGCTGCGACCGTCGCCGGGCCCGGCGCAGTAAAGATGGGCGGTGGCAGCAGCAACGGCCCATCGTCGCTACGAGCCGGCGCAGCAACAGCCGCAACGCAGCCCGCGACGATCGCAAGGAGGAAGCATCGTAGGGGGCGCATCGCAACTCTCGGCTGGCCGGCACAAAAACACGCTCCTTGTAGCGAGCCGGGGCACATCGCTCAAGCCGGCTCGCGCACTGGTGGTAGCATTGCATGCGCGATTGCAAATGAAACGCGCAACAAAAAACGGCTAGGCTTCCGCAGAAGCCCAGCCGTTTGAATCAAGCCGTTTGGCCTAAGAGGCGCGTCAGTTGCACGGGCATCCGCAGGCCGGCACTTCAACCGTATACGGCACCATGCGGCACACACGCACCGGCACTTCCTCCGTATACGTGTGCGGCACGCACACATTGAACGTAATGGTCTTTTCCTCAGGCTGGCACTCATGCCGCGTGACCGTGTAGGTGCGAGTCCGCTCTTCGGGCACGCACACCGTGTAGTTCACCTCGCGCTGTTGCTGCTCGGTGACCATGCGGCAAACCTGGTACTCGGCCGTGCGCGTTTCCGGGCGGTAACGGCACACATTGATCGTGCGGCTCCGCTCCTCATTACGATACCGGCACACGTTCACCATACGGCTCCGCTCTTCATTCACCATCCGGCAAACGCGGATCGTGCGGCTGCGCTCTTCGTTGCGGTAGCGGCACACGTTGATCGTGCGGGTCCGCTCTTCTTGCTCGTAACGGCAAACTTTTACGGTGCGAGTCCGCTCTTCGTTGCGGTACTTGCAAACCGTGTACGTGTACGGCACTTGTTCGGACACCATTCGATAGGTCGTGCAGGGCACTTCCTTGGTGATCATCTCCGGCACCCAGCAGCGCCGGCAGATTGTGCGAACGCAGTCGCCGCCGCAGCCGCCGCAGCCATCGTTGCAGCCGCAGGAAACCTCCTCAACTTGAGTTTCCCAATGGCCGCTGCAGACGGTGATCGTCTTCATCGTCGTCTCGGGCACGCATCGAGTCACCGTTCTCGTGGCCTGAACTTCCTCGGTATAGGGCACGCAGACCGTGTAGGTTTGCTCCCGATCTTCAAATCGAGGAACGCTCACCGTGTATCGCTGCTCGACTTGCTCGGTGTAGGGGACGCAAACCGTGTAGGTTTGCTCCCGATCCTCGTATTGCGGCACGCACACCGTATAGGTCTGTTCGACTTGCTCGGTGTACGGAACGGAAACCGTATACGTCTGCTCCCGATCCTCATATTTCGGTACGCATACCGTGTACGTCTGCTCGACTTGCTCGGTGTAGGGAACGCAAACCGTGTAGGTCTGCTCGACCTGTTCGGTGTAGGGCACCTGGACTGTGTATTCGCGCGTTTTCGTTTCCCAGACCGGGCGGCACACGTTGTAAGTCACCGTACGCGTGCGGGTCTCCGGCCGCATCACTGTGTAGGTCGCGGTCTTCTCCTCGGTGATGGGCACCATCCGGTACACGGTGACTTGCTTCTCGCGCTGTTCGGTCCGGTACTCGCAGCGCGTCACCGTTCGCATTTCTGTCGTGTATTCCGGCCGATAACAGGTTCTCGTGATGGTGGGACAGCCGCAATCCGCGCCGCCGCAGTCCCCCTCGTGACCACCACAGTGACTGCACTCACAGCCGCCATGCGCCCAAACGGGCGATTGTGCTGTGGTCACCAGCAACGCTACGGCTGGCAATAGAAAAAATAAGCGGCCAATCATGAAAGTGTCCTCCAGTCCTTGTCACAACGTCTGATCAAGTGAAAAGCCAGCAGCAAAGCTGGCTGGAAAAACGCCTCGTCGGTGCAAGCAGCGGCATTCAGTACGATGAAAACACGCCGTTTATGGAACTTGGGGAATTGACGCCGACGATTCTAGTCACATTGACTGGGTCGTCAAGCCGCGCCCACGGCGATCTGTCGCGGCGTGGCGTCGGATTAATTGCAAACAGAATGCCAAGGCAGCTTTGCGGCATGAATCTACTTTAATCACGCCCAGGCCAGAGTCCACCCACAATATCCATTTTCACATTTTGGAACCTGGAAAAATGAGCGGGGAACGCTGGGAAACTGGAGAAACCGCAAAGCCCTAGAAGCCTCACCGAGGCAGACGCAGAGCGGGCTGCCGGTTTCCGCCACAGATCTTTCGCCCGCGGACGGCCGGTGCGCGTTGGCCGCTGCGTGGCCAACGATCGTGAACGACGCCAAGCCAGATTGCCGGCTCTTACACCACCAGGGGTGGTGTTTTAATTAGAGCCGCCCCGCTTTACAAGAAAGGCCTCGCGGTTGGTCGGCCGCGGCACTATTGCTGGACGATCTCCAGCAGCTCTATCTCGAAGATCAGCATGCTGTTAGGTTCAATCGGCGGTCCCGGCGCTTCGACGCCGTACGCCAGATTTGGTGGTACAAAGAGTTGCCATTTATCGCCAACCTTCATCTTTTGGAGAGCCTCGATCCAGCCACGGATGAGTCCCGGGGCGATCTGGAACTCAGCCGCCCCTTCGTACCGCGCCGAGTTGTCGAATTCGGTGCCGTCGAGCAGCGTGCCGCGATAGTTGCAGCGCACACTGTCGCCCACCGTCGGCGACGCCCCATTGCCCTGGCGAATGACGCGGTATTGCAGGCCGCTCGCCGTCGTTTCTACACCCTCTCGCCTGGCATTCTCGGCGAGAAAAGCGTCGGCTTCTTGCTTGTTCTTTGCGGCCATGCGCTCCATGCGTGCTTGCGCCTTTTGTTGCATTTCCTGTTCAAATTGCTGCATCGTTGCCTGAAGCTGCTCGTCGCTCCAGCGAGGCTCCGCATTCTCGAGCACATCGCGAATGCCGGCAAACAAGAATTCCAAATCGCACTCGATTTCACTCTCGCGCAAGTTCGCCGCGAAGTTCCGCCCCAGCACGTAACTTGTCTGTTGACGATAAGTTTTTGGATCAGCTGTTGCGGCGGGTGCACGCGGTGCGCCTGCGGCTTGTCCCGTTGCCTCAGGTTGTGGCAGGCCCTCTTGCGCAAGTAGTTTCGTTGCAAAAACCAGGGTGGCTAACGCCGCCGCGAATAATGTGCTGGCTTGCATGGGTAAACCTTGATACTTTCTGGGAAACGCAAGTGCCCGGTGGCGGGCGATGTTGAACAACCGATTGTAGGCAAACCTTACCGGACCGCTATACTGGATTATGGCCGCAGCCGTTGATCTGCCAAATTGGCACGGCGCGTATCTAA
>DASXWB010000860.1:0-3706 GCA_036503915.1 Lacipirellulaceae bacterium
CCGATGGACACCGTGACCGAGAGCGCAATGGCGATCGCGCTCGCGCAAGAGGGCGGCCTCGGCGTGATTCACAAGAACATGTCGATCGAGCGGCAGACCGAAGAGGTCAACAAGGTGAAACGCTCGGCGCACGGCATCATCGTCGACCCGGTGACTCTGCCGCCCGACGCTAGCGTTGCCACTGCGCACGAGACGATGCTGCGCTCCAACGTGAGCGGCATCCCCATCGTGAAGAACGACCGGCTCGTGGGCATCATCACGCGGCGCGACCTGCGGTTTCTCGAGCATAACGACGTTCCCATCAGCGAAGTCATGACGGCAGAGCCGCTGGTGACAGCACGCGGGACCGTAACGCTTGAGCAAGCTGAGAAGATTTTGATGGCAAAAAAGGTCGAGAAGCTTTTGCTGGTTGACGAAAATATGAGACTGACCGGGCTCATCACGATCAAAGACATCGACATGATGCGCCGCTTCCCACAGGCCGCAAAAGACCGGCAAGGCCGGCTGCGGGTGGGTGCGGCAGTCGGTGTCATGGATTATGAGCGGGCCGGCAGCCTGATCGAAAAGGACGTCGATTTCCTGGTGGTCGACAGCGCCCACGGCCACTCGGCTAACGTGATCGAAACGGTGCGCGAGGTGAAGCGTCGTTGGGACATCGACGTCGTGGCTGGCAACGTGGCCACACGCGAGGCCGCGGCCGATTTGGTGAAAGCAGGCGCGGATGCCGTGAAGGTCGGCATCGGACCGGGATCGATCTGCACAACGCGGGTCATCTCGGGCGTCGGTGTGCCGCAGGTCACGGCGATTTACGAAGCGGCCCAAGCAACGAAGGGAACCAACACAACGCTCGTCGCCGACGGCGGTATTCGCTATTCGGGAGACATGACCAAGGCGATCGCCGCCGGGGCGAACGCCGTCATGATCGGCGGCCTGTTGGCCGGCCTCGACGAGGCCCCGGGCGAACGCGTGCTGTATCAGGGACGAACGTACAAGGCCTATCGCGGCATGGGTTCGCTCGGCGCGATGGTGCACGGCTCGAGCGAACGATATCGACAACCGCACGCCGAGAAGACCAACGCCAAACTTGTGCCAGAGGGGGTGGAGGGCCGCGTCGCCTACAAGGGGCCGCTGAGCCCGTTTTTGTATCAGCTCGTGGGCGGCCTGCGGGCAGGCATGGGTTACTGCGGCGCGAGGACAATCGATGAACTTCGCACGGAAGCACGTTTCATCCAAATCACCGCCGCCAGTGTGCGGGAGAACCACCCTCATGACATCGCCATTACGCAGGAAGCGCCCAACTACACGGCCGAGTTCACCGCGGAGGAATAACAATTCGCTCGCAATCGACACCGGGCGGACAGCCGCCGGCTCTGCCGGGGGTTCGAACGGCGAGAGTCGTGGCGCAAAAGCCCAATTGTGCATTTTGCATTTTGCATTTTGCATTTTGCAATTCCGAGCCTTTTGCTGTTTATCATTCCTAGTTCTGGCGTCCGCGGCATCGCACGCGGGCGCTTCGGAACTTTCATGGCGAACCGGCCGCTCACCCGCTGCTAAGGCTAAGGCTGCCAAGCCGACGACGCAGCAGCGGTTCATGCCGCCACGACCGGCCTCCTATCGGTTGAGCTCCACCGTGCGGCTCGCGCAGTTCGAGGAGTTCGCACCGCAGCCTGCTGGCGATTGGGATGAGCAGGCGCCCATGCGGAGCGTCGTGGTCGATCGCGACGACGCGGACGATTCGATGCGATCCGCGCAGGTGCCCAGGCTGCCCGAGACCAACCAACAGGCGCCAGACGCCGATCTGCCCACCACCTCGGAGCCGGCCGAAGAACGCAATCCGTTCGGTGAGTTGCCGGAGGAGACTCCGCAATTTCGGTCGCCGACGATGGGGACTCCGCCGGTAGAGTTTCAACCGGCCTTGCCGCCCGGCGGTGCCGGATTCGGCGAGTCGACCCCTAGCGACTTGCCCGCGGCGAGCGCGGATGTCGTCGAAGACGAACGGCAGAAAGCGGCGGCCGCCTGCTCGCAAAGCCTTGGGAACCTGCGCACGAAGACCGTCGATCAAGTGAATCTGAGCATTGCAGTCGCGGGCAACGAAGGCGTCGATTTCCCGTTCGAGTGCTCGATCGACCGGGGCGACTGGCACCCGGGCCGTGCGTGGGAGCAGACGACGTACTTGTGGAAGGCCTCGGCGCTGTGCCATAAGCCGCTGTACTTCGAGGACGAGCAACTGGAGCGCTACGGCCATTCGTTCGCGCCGTGCTGCCAGCCGCTTATTTCTGGTGCGCATTTCTTCTGCACGCTTCCGGTGCTGCCATACTGCATGGGCGTCTCGCCGCCCATGGAATGCGAGTACGCCCTGGGCCACTACCGCCCGGGCAGCTGCGCACCGTACATGATCAATCCGGTGCCGATCAGCGTGCGCGGCGCACTGATCCAGGCGGGCGCAGTGACAGGCACCGCGGCCGTGCTGCCGTGATCGGCGGTGCCGCCTGGCAACCGGCTGGAGCGCCTTCGCCCTAGATCGCAGCGGACAACACAGCATTCGAATCAACGATCGCTACCGAATCTGTTTTTATTCGCAGGAGCGGGCATGCCGACGAGGTCGAAATCGCGGACTACCACTAGCGGCAAGGGTCGCGGCGATCTTGTCTCGCGCCGCCTGCCTCGGCACCGACCGCCGACCCACCCCGGCCAGATGTTGCGCGACGAATTCCTGGCTCCGCTGGCGATCACGCAATCGGAGCTTGCGGAGCGGATGGGCATCTCCTTTCCACGCTTGAATGAGATCGTCCGAGGCAAGCGAGGCGTTACGCCCGACACGGCCCTCCGCCTGGCCCGCGTCGTCGGCATGTCGGCCGACTTCTGGCTCGGCTTGCAGCAGGACTGGGACTTATGGCACGCGATGCGCAGCGACCGGGCCGCCGAGATCCAGCGTCTCAAACCGCTCGGCCGGACTGATTCGTAAACCCCCTCGCCGCATGGGAGAGGGCCGGGGTGAGGGTGTCTTGCTCTGGCCGACAGCTGCTTATAGCGAGCTTAGTCGAGCTGACGGCTGACGGCTGAAGGCTTAAGAGCTTTGCCCTCCGACCCTTGGCTCTCAACCACCCACCTTCTGGCTCTTGACTCTCGACTCTCGACCCTCGACTCGATTAACGCACGCCGATCGCGGACCTTCTTGGTGCGATCATTTCCGGCCGCCTTTGCGAGTGCACACTCCCAGTCGTAGAATAGGGTATGTCAGGGGAACAACAATGAGCACGATCTCTTCGTATCCGCACATCGAGAAGCCGCCCGGCATGCCCGCGCGATTGAAAAGCCACCCGCGCACGCGCGTGGCGATGATCGTGATGGACTATCTCGGCCGTGGCCTCGGCCCGGAGGACATTGCCCGCCACTATCTCTATCTAACGCTCGCGGAAGTGCACGCCGCGATGACTTACTACCACGACCATCAACAAGAAATCGACGCCGAAATCCAAGCAGAACTCGACGAACTCAGCAAAGAGGGTGGCGCCAATCTAAACTCGCCTGTCTGGAAAAAACTGAAAGCCAAGGGCGCCATCTAAGTAGGACAGGCTTTCAGCCTGACACGAACCACGTTGGCGTCAGGCCGGAAATCCTGACCTACGATAATCCGCGAGTACACATAATTCTGCTGGTTGCCGCCGCATGGCCATCGCATTGTATTTCGACGTCCACGTCGATC
>DASXWB010000861.1:0-2302 GCA_036503915.1 Lacipirellulaceae bacterium
GATTGAAAACGTCGAGAGCGACAATAGCGAGTCCTTCACGGCCTGCGCGCCGTACAGGCTGATGATGTCCGGGTCGATCCCGTAATTCATCACCTGGCCTTGGCCAAAGATGGTGCCCGTCGGCCAGCCCGGGCCTGGCGCCTGACCTTGCGGCGACTGATTGATCACGTCATTGACGAAAATGTACGAGCTGGCCTCGACATGCGACGGCTCGTAAGTCGCTCGAAATGCCCGCGCACGCAGCGTCGTCGTGTTGGAGATTGTAAGCGGGTTCTGGTACAGGACGCCGTTGGTAACGTTCAGGTTGGCGTCGACCAGCGGCGTAGAGCCGTCCGTCGTATAGACGATCATCGCCCCGGGCGTTCCCGTGGAAATCGAAACAGTTTGCGGCGTGTTGTAGAAACCGTGCGGCACGTCGAATGTGGGCTCGACGGTAAAGCCGGCCACGCTCGCGCCGTTGCCGTACCCCGGCGTGGGCATCTCGAAGTGGCCGATCGCCTCGGGTGTCGCCAGCGCCATCGGTCGCGCCACCAATTCGGGCAGCATCAACATATCGGAGCCGCTGCCTTGGTTGAGCGCATGGATGGCCAGCACATTCTGTCCGACCCGCAAGTGCGGAATCGCGCTGCTCACGTCGAAGTCCGAAAACATCAGGGCCTGAGTGTCAGGCCGAGCAGCCCCGGTTTGCGAATCCCACTGCACCACTTCGGGCGCGTTGGCCTCCGTGACGCGCACGCCATTGATGTAGGCCACAAAGCCGTCGTCATACTTCATTCGCAACGTCAACTGGCCGATCCCGACCAGCGACGTGAGGTTGAACGGCACGCGAATGTATGCCGTGCCAATGAAGCTCGGCAGCGTGGTTTTGATCTGGCTCGAGAAGCTGTCGGGAGCGCCAGGGTTGTTCTCGTAGCCGAAGCCGGTTTGACCCGAGTGCGGCCAGGCGGCATCGCCAGTAAAGCCCAATTGGGTCCAGGTTAGGCCAAGTGCGCCGCTCGTCGGGACGATGGCCTTGCCCATGGCGCCACTGGCGAGCACCGTCGTCGGCGAACCGGCCGTTTGCATCGCACGGCCGTACGAGATGTCGGCCAGTTGCGGTGGCGGGTCGTACTGGTCGATTATTGTTGTGCCATCGGTATCGACAAGCGCAAGGAATTCTCCGTCGGCAGAGATAGCGAAGTCGGTGTGTATTTCGCCGTTCGGAAACACCGTGTCCTTATTCGACGCGAACACCAGGCGATATCCGCCGGCCGGGATGCTCACGCCGCCGGGGAATTGCCACTCCATTAGATTGTCGTCGTCATCCGTCAGGTACATGCCCGACAGGTCGACCGGCTCGTTTCCGGCGTTGAAGAGCTCGATCCAGTCCGGGCGATCTCCCTCGACGTCCCTGATGCCATCGGTATTGGAGGCCAGAAACTCGGTGATGCGCAGCATCGAGGCGTCGAGCGGCAATCGCTGCTCGAGCCGTTCAAGAGTCAACCGGCGAAATTCGGCGCGGCCTTTCGCTGTTCCCCGCATAGTTCTCCACGCAAATGAACCGCCGGACGCCATGGCAGGCGGTCGGCGCGTAATGAGCCACGGCAAGATGTCTATGGCGACCGGGCTCAGTGTGAAGATTCAGTTAATCTTTGAGTTTACCGGCTGGCGAAGAATGGGGCAAATAAAGAACAAAAAAAGGTGTCAGGTGTTGGCCTCGCAAACCGAGGCCGGACACCTGACACCTAGCGAATTAGAGACCGCGTTCTCAATTGGCCCGACGACGCGAGACGAGCGCTCCGCCCATCATCAGGCAGACGGTCAATAGCAGCGCGCTGGCCGGTTCCGGCACCGCACTGAGTGCACTGCCGCTGCCGGCGGTACGGCCGAAGTTGGTCCGCCACAGCGTGTAGCCGGCTGGGGTGTTGTCGGTTTTGCGCCAGACGACGTAGTCGGCCGCGTCCACGTCGCCGTCTCCGTCGAAGTCGCCGTCAAGCGCGCCGCCGCTCGGTCCGGTGCCGGGGCCTTGAACTAGGCCCAGCCCCTGGTTGCCGGTGAGCCTGACGGTGCCCTCCAACAAAGCGGTCGTCAGCGGGAAGAACACTCCGGAATTAAAACCGGTGGCCAAGTGGTCGCCCGCCGCGACCCAGACCTCATACCCGGAGTCGCCGCCTTCCTCGAGCTGGAAGCCCTCGAAACTATAGTTGCCCTCGGCAAGCGAAATCAGACCAAAGGCGTTGGTGTTACCCGTACGGTAATCTGCAATTAGCCACTGGTCCGTCATGGCCTCCGGATTACCGAGCGTGGCGATGTTTACATCCGG
>DASXWB010000862.1:0-2308 GCA_036503915.1 Lacipirellulaceae bacterium
ATGGCGCTACCGATTGGGCCGTTGTCCCCGGCGACGCGGAGAACAGCGAGGTGATCTTACGCGTTTCCAGCGATGACTCCGAGTATCGCATGCCGCCGGCGAACTCCCACCGGCCGCCGCTGACACCTCAGCAAGTTGAGCTGCTGCGGCGATGGATTGACGCCGGCGCCAAGTACGAGTCGCATTGGTCGTACATCCGGCCGGAGAAGTCCGCGCCGCCAGAGATTAAGAGTGCCGCTCCCGCCCGCAACGCCATCGACAATTTTCTCGTTGCAAAGCAAACGCAGCACAATATCGCGCCTGCGCCCGAGGCGGATCACGTCACGCTCGTGCGCCGGCTTTACTTCGACCTCACCGGCCTGCCGCCAACGCTGGCGGAAATCGATGAATTTCTGCACGACGAGCGGCCCGACGCATACGAGCAGCTCGTGGATAAATTGCTCGCTTCGCCGGCATACGGTGAGCGCATGGCCAGCTGGTGGTTCGACCTGGTGCGCTTCGCCGACACGGTCGGCTATCACGGCGACCAGGACCATCGCATAGCGCCCTACCGCGATTACGTCATCAAATCGCTCAACGACAATCTGCCGTTCGACCAGTTCACAATCGAGCAGCTCGCCGGCGATTTGCTCGAAAATCCAACGATGTGGCAGCGCGTGGCCACCGGCTACAACCGCATCTTGCAAACCACTCACGAGGGCGGCGCGCAGGACGGCGAATACCGGGCCAAGCACCTGGCCGACCGCGTGCGGAATTTCTCCGAGGTCTGGCTGGCCGCGTCGATGGGCTGCGCCGAATGCCATGACCACAAGTTCGATCCGATCACCCAGCGCGACTTTTACAGCTTGGGCGCTTTCTTCGCCGACGTCGACCACTACGGCTCGTTTGAAAAAGCGGCCTCAAATTCTGTTCCCACCGAGCGTCCGCCCGAGATGCTCGCCTGGACGCTGCCCGTTTATGAGCAAATGCTGGCGCTCGACAAGAAAATAGCTGAGCTCGAAGCCGCCCTGGTCGACCATTTCAAAGGCGACTGGGAGAAAAAGCGCGATGAGCTGATCGCGCTCAAGCGCGAGCGCATCGAGCTGGAGCGCCAGTTCGTGCCCACGGTGATTACCAAGGCCACTACGCCGCGCGACGTTCGCATCCTGCCGCGCGGCAACTGGATGGATCACTCGGGCGAGGTTGTTCAGCCGCAGGTTCCGCACTTTTTCGAGCCGCTTGCCGTGGGCGACCGCCGCCCGACGCGGCTCGACCTGGCCCGGTGGCTTGTCGACGGCAAGAACCCGCTTACTGCCCGCGTCGTGGCCAACCGGTTGTGGCACCGCTATTTTGGAATCGGGCTTTCGAAAGGGCTGCTGGATCTCGGATCGCAAGGTGAGTGGCCGCAGCATCCTGACCTGCTCGATTGGCTGGCCATTGAGTTCGTGGAAAACGGCTGGGACATGAAACACATGGTGCGGCTGATGGTCACATCGAGCGGCTATCGGCAGTCGTCGCTGCCGCGTCCCGAAGTCGAGGCGATCGACCCGGACAACCGCCTGGTCGCCCGCCAGTCGCGGTTCCGGCTCGATGCCGAGCAGATCCGCGATAACGCGCTGGCCGTGAGCGGCCTCCTGGTGCGGAAGATCGGCGGCGAGTTTGTGCGACCGTATCAGCCGGCCAAATACTACATGCACTTGAATTTCCCAGAGCGCGATTACGTTCCGTCAGCCGACGAGAACCAGTTCCGCCGCGCACTCTATGTGCACTGGCAGCGGCAATATTTGCACCCGTGGCTGCTGGCGTTCGATGCGCCAACGCGCGAAGAGTGCACCGCCCAACGCAATATTTCCAACACGCCCAGCGCGGCGCTTGTGCTGCTCAACGATCCATCCTTCGTCGAGGCCGCCCGCGCGCTGGCCTCACGCGTGTTGACCGAGGCCAACGGCGATGACAAGGCTCGGTTGCGTTGGGCTTGGCGCGTTGTGCTCGGGCGCGACGCGCGCAGCGAGGAGATCGAGCTGCTGAATGAGCTGTTGGAAAAGCATCGAGCGTACTTTGCGTCCGATCTCACGGCTGCCGAAGCGCTGACTTCAGTCGGCATTTCGAAGCGCCCGGAGAAACTGCCGCTGGCCGATTGGGCGGCGTGGACCTCGGTAAGCCGGACGTTGCTAAACTTAAACGAAACGATTTCCAGAAATTAGTAGGGTGGGCAATGCCCACCCTCAAACAAATCTCCGATGAGTGGTGGGCGGTGCCCACCCTACATGAGTCCAGCTATGAACCAAGTCTTTTCAAAGGCCGAACTGCTCGCTCGCCGCACCTTTCT
>DASXWB010000863.1:0-4358 GCA_036503915.1 Lacipirellulaceae bacterium
GCGTGATCTCATGCGGCGGCCGCGCAAGCCGATACCCGCCCGCCGCGCCGCGCGTGCTCGCGACGAGTCCCGCGCCCTTGAGCTGCAGCAGTATTTGCACCAGGAAGCGCCCGGGGATTGCGTGCTCGTCGGCGATTCGCCGGATTTGCACTGGCTCGCCGGAGTCATATTCCTGCGCCAGCTGCAGCATGGCGAGGCAAGCGTACTCGGTTCGGGCGGAGAGTTTCATTGTGTCGGGATGCAGGATGCGGGATATCGGAGAGAGGGTGCGCACCGCTGCGATTATCGCCCTGCATCCCGCATCCTGACTCCTGCATCCTCCTAGATACCGCTACCGTCTTGTTCGCTGATCGTGTGCAGGCCGCACTCGGTCTTGCGCATGCCGCTCCAGCGGCCGGCGCGCTCATCCGTCTCGCCGGCTTCCACGGCGCGCGTGCACGGCCAGCAGCCAATGCTCGGGTAGCCCTTGTCATGAAGTGGATTATACGGAATGTCCTCGTCCATGATGCGCTTCCAGACATCCTTCTTGGTCCAGCTCGCCAGCGGGCTGATTTTCACCAGCCCGAATTTTTTGTCCCAACCGACAATCGGCGCTTGCGCGCGGTCCGCGCTCTGGTCACGGCGAATTCCACTCATCCAGGCGTGCATCACGGCAGACGCGCGCTGCAATGTTTTGATCTTGCGATCGAAGCAACACTGGTTTGGATTGGTGCGATAGAGCGGTCCGCCGTGCAAGGCTTCGTATTGGGCGACCGACAACTCCGGTTGCAACAAATCGACTTCGATGCCGTACTTTTCTGCGATGCGGTCGCGCAGATCGAGCGTTTCCTGGAACTGATAGCCCGTTTCAAGATTGAACACATAGGTGTCGGGCGCGATCTTCGCCAGCATCGACAGAATGACGCAGCCCTCGGGCCCAAATGCGGTGGCCATCGTCAGGTACGGGGCGTATTGCTCGACGCCCCAGCTGATAATCTCTTCGGGCGTGGCGGACTCGAGCCGCTGACTCGCGGCAGCCAAATCGGCTAGGAGATCCGGCGTCGGTTCCAAGCGACGGAAGCCCGCCCCAGGCCTCGGTAGACCCCGGGAGGCTGCTGGGGGCGCCTCAATGGCCACGGTGTCGAGCATAGCTAGCTTCAGGGGGCTCACGGCACGGGCAACCGGATTTCGGGCGGACAGATGATCGAACCGGCTTGGTAGTGCAGCCATCTGGTACAATCCTATCTAACTTAGTAAACAAAGTCAACTATCGACGGACAACCATAATATCGGCCGGCTCGCGGCTGATTCTGCAGCCTGTATGGCTTATGCGGCTGGCTGGCGCATTGGCATTCTATGGTGGTTAGCAGTACCTGAGAGCGTGCAGCCAGCCGACCGTCGCTTGGCGGCTATACGCACACGCGGACTAGAGAGGGCGGGCGGTTGGCAATCCCCTGTCCAGGAACCGCCCAGCGGATGGAGCGTGCTTCTACGCGTCTTCGTGTTTTAGACGGCTGATTGCCTTTAAGAACTGCGTCACCGATGGGAAACGGCTATCGGGTTCCGACTCCATGCACTTGTGAATGGCCCCTTCCAGAGTGGGATTAATCTTCGGGTAGTACTTCCGCAGCGGTGGCGGGGCTGTGAGGCCGTGGGCCATGGCCGCGCGGCCATCCACGCCACGCTGCCATGGTAGCTCAAACGCGAACAGCTCATACATCGACACGCCGTAGGCGAATATATCCAGCCGCTGATCCGTAGGCTTGCGTCGCACGACCTCCGGGGCCATGTAATTCGGCGTGCCGGTGCGGTTGCCGGGCATCATGAATTCCTTTTCCGCCGGCACGGTAAGGCCGAAGTCGATCAGCTTCAGCGACGTGGCGTCCTTTGCGCAGACGAAATTCCGCGGACAAATGTCGCGGTGGATGAAGCCCGCGTTATGCACCGCCTCAAGCGCTTCGGCCGCCTGGCGGGCCAGCGTCAGCCGGTTGCCGTCGAGCAGCTTGCTGCGGCCGATGATCAGCGAATTGAGGCCGGGCCCATCGAGATACTCCATCACGATAAACTGCTCGTCGTTTGTCGTGATGCCGTGCGAGTACGTCGTAACAATGCGCGGGTGCTGGATTGCAGAGGCGATTTCCCCCTCGGTCGGCTTATCGAGACCTTTGAAGCGGGCCTCCAAGGCGTCCGTCTTGGCCTTGTCGAGTATCTTCAAGCCGACGATCTGCTCCGTCTCGCGGTCGCGTGCCATGTGGAAGTTCGACATCGTGCCGGACACCGCTTCGCGCAGGATCTCGTACCGGCTGGCGATATCAACCTTGCCGCCTTCCAGGATCGACTTGAAGAACTGGGTGATGCCCACGGTGTGTTGAGTAGGTAAGTAGGTGCGTAGGTTCTGCGAGTGACCGACGCACTTACTCGCTCGGCTTACATTGAGTTGCGCACAGAATCGCCGGAATAACGCCACATCCAGTATAGTCTGGAATCGCAGGATTTGGAACGCGCAGGCTTTGGAAGCCTTGAACATCTGTTCTCGGCCGTTTGCGAATCGCAGGGAGTTTGTGCCGTTGACAGGCTAACTGGGTTGGCAAGAGCGCCGGCAATCGGCACAAGCGCCTTACTTGCCGCAGTAGTCGATCGACCGGGCGATTTCGCTTTTGAGGTCGGCCCGGCGGACGATGCGATCGATATAGCCGTGCTCCAGGAGGAATTCGCTGGTCTGAAAACCCTTAGGCAGCTCGACGCGAATCGTGGCCTTGATAGTGCGAGGGCCGGCGAAGCCGATCAGCGCTTTGGGCTCGGCAAATACCAAGTCGCCGAGCGACGCGAAGCTGGCGGCTACGCCGCCCATGGTGGGGTTGGTCAGCACGGAGATGAACAAGCCGCCGGCCTCGTCGTAACGCGCAAGGGCGGCCGACACTTTCGCCATTTGCATCAAAGAAAGGATACCTTCGTGCATTCGCGCTCCGCCGCCGGAGCCGCTGATAATGATCAGCGGCATGGCATCGCACGTCGCGCGCTCGACAAGCCGCGTGAGACGCTCGCCGACAACGGATCCCATGCTGCCCATGATGAACGCTGAATCGGTGACGCCAAAGGCCACACGGCGGGCGCGAATCATCCCCGTACCGGTGATCGCCGCGTCGCGCATTCCCGTCCGAGCTTGTTCCGCTTTGAGGCGCTCGGCATAGGCTTTCTTATCGCGAAAGCCGAGCGGATCGGTGGGCGACAGGTCCGCGTCCCACTCCTCGAAGGTGCCCTCGTCCAATACGGCGCGGATGCGATGCGGCGCGCTGAGATACATGTGGTACCCGCACTGCGGGCACACGTTCATCAGTTTTTCGGCTTCCTTGCGAAAGACCGTCTCGCCACAGTCGTCACAGCGAATCCAAAGACCGCCCGGCACGCCCCGCTTTTCGCGAGTCATCTTGGTCTTGCTCGACGTGTCCGATTCGCTGGTGGCCATGGTTGGATAGGTGAGTAGGTGAGTAGGTGAATGGGTGAGTAGGTGAGTAGGTGAGTAGGTCAAATTCGATTGGGCACTTACTCACCTACTCACTTACTCACCTACTCACATCGACGGATCATATCACAGCCTGTGTACAGCCTCTACGTCACGTGGCCGGCTGCTGCCGGAACTTTTACTTCGCTCCCACGGTCTGAGGCACATCGATCATTTCCCATTTCGCCGCAGCCTCGGAGCAATGCCACAAATCACCCCAATCGTCCTGCCGCAGCACCTTGCGAAATACGCTCGCCAGCGGTTCCGGGACGACTACAGCCAGGAGGCCTTCGGACTTATGTTTCTTCATCAGCTTGGCGAGCACACCCTGCACGCGCTGCGTGGCGTCGTTGAGCGTTTCGCCCTGCGGCGGGCAGACCGTCTCGGGCTGCTCCTGCCATTGGCGATATACCTTCGGCTGCTTAGCCTTGACGTCGGATACCAACATTCCTTGCCATAGACCGTGGTCGAGATTCTCCAACTGGTCCACTGTCTTGACCTTTAGATCGCGCGTCGCGGCAAGTGCCTCGGCCGTTTGCTGAGCTGACTGGCTTGGACTCGAATAGACAGCCGCGATGGGCTTGTCGCGCAATTGATTGACCATGGCATCGACTTCCTGCCGGCCATCTTCGCACAGCGGAATGTCGAGCGTCCCTTGCACGCGACCTTGCTGGTCGTATTCGGTCGTGCCCGGTCGGATGAGCAATATCTGAAACATAAGGTTCGTCGCTTGATGCAGTGGTTCAGTTTTGTCGCGCAGCATGGACGCGGCCGGCCACGGCGGACTCAAGTTGACGCATTGCCGCGCCATAATCAGTGGTACGAAAGACCGCAGTTCCGGTGACAAACAGTTCGGCGCCGGCCTCGGCGCAAGCGC
>DASXWB010000864.1:0-2912 GCA_036503915.1 Lacipirellulaceae bacterium
CCGCGATGCGGTCGCCGTCGCCGAAATGATTCTCGAGCAAATCGAAGAACACGCCTGGGATGGCACGCCCGCAGGTCGCCACGGGCCGTTCGCCATGCCGGCGCTGCCAATCGTCGCCGGCTCAACTGCGCCTATCGTCGAGCACGAGCAGCGTCGCCGCGCGGGTTAGCCATTTAGCGCCCGGTTATTGACCTGGGGCTAAATAGCCCTCTTACGCCAAGTCGCGATCTTCGAAGAGAATTAGCGCTAGCAGCATCGCCACGGTTGAATAGAGCGCGCAGTATAAAAGCGCCCATGCTAGGTAATCGGCCGGCACGTGTTTTCCGCCGGCGACGGCCGCCTGAATATTGAAGTGGTCGAGCACCGGCAGAACAAGCGCGATCAGCTGGCCGAAGAAGGCGACGAATTCATTGCGGCCCACAGATGATTGCACAATGAGCGGCCCCAGGTGGCCGAGCGCGTAGATCGAGCCCACGATTACCAGGTTCGGAATCATCGAAAGCCGCGTGGAAATCGCCACGCTGATCGCCGTCAGCACGATCGTCTCCATGAACGACAACACCAGGCCGGGGATGGTGCCGATCATTTCCTTGTGGCAAAGCTGCCAGCTCGGCTCGGGATTCGATGTTTCGCGGGCATCATACACGACCTTGTAGGACACCCAGACGAGCATCCAGGCCCCCAGCACGACAAACATCAGGAAGTTTGGCCAGACAATGCCGAAAAACTTGCCCAGCACGAACTGACGCCGGCTCACGGGTTTGGAAAGCAGCGTGAGGGCCGTGCGGCCTTCGATTTCATCCGCGACCGAAACGCTCGAGGTCCACAGGGCGACAAGGATCGCCAGCACCATGATCGTCATCATGCCCGAATCCTTGTACATCTTCACGTCTTCGCCGAACGTGTTGTACGGGATGACGATGTACAGCATCAGCAGAAAGCCGGCGATTAAAAGCATCAGGAGATAGAGCGGCTGGGCGACGCCTTCCTTCGACGTCGCTACGGCAATTGTCGAGATGCTGGGCAACAGCCAGTGCATCAAGAGATATACGAGGTAAACGCTGACGACCGCGGCGGCCGTGATCGGAACGTGCCGCGCTTCGACGAGCTGGATATCGGACTGGAGCTCGATCGTCAATTTGGTGGGCGCATCGCTCTGGTTCGTGACGTACAGCCGCTCGACCGTGCCTTCAAAGATCCGTTGTCGCTTACCGCCGGGCGACCAAACGTAAGGCTCGCCGCCCTCCACGGAGATCTGCGGCGCGGAATACGCCTTTCCTGGCTCGGTGTTCACAACGACGTCTTGATCGCTGCGCAGCGTGTACTGCTGCAGCTCATCGGCTCGAAAGCTGAACGACACTTCATGGTCATCAGTTCGGGCGGGCACATCGACCGTGATCGATTCGGGCCCGACATACGGCAGGCGCGCAAGCGACGACACGACCAACTGCGGCAAATTCCGCTCGCCGATGCGAACGCCCCAGACCAAGGGAAGCGCGATCAGGAAGAATGCAACATACATGAGCACCACGTACGAAATCCATTGCAGCACGCTTTCGCGCACAACTCGCAATGTCGTGGCCGCCGCCGGTTTCGATACAAGCCACAGAATGCCGTATAACACCGCGAGCACGACGGCCCCAAGCGTCGCGCCGGCTGCGAGGAGCCAGACGGGAGTTAACCAGATGCTTAAGTTGCCAGTCATTTACGTAGGTCAGCCTTTCGAGGCTGACATCCGAGCCTTGCAAGCAAAAATGATATGACGCTGTGACAATGAAACTGCCAGGCTAGAAAGCCTGACCTACGTTCCATCAGAACTTGCGGCCGCTTGGCAATCAAGGGCCACCATCCCCTCGCCTAGTGCCGGATATCGAAACCGGTGAATTCGCCGGTTGCCGGCTGGACATCGGCACGCTCGTCGCGAATGTTGCCGAAGAATCGCTCCCGCACTTCGCCCAAAAATGCGTCCAGCTCATGCGGCTCGCCTTCCGCGACTAATTCGACCCGGCCGTCCGGCTGGTTCCGCACATAGCCGCTTACCGTGTAACGGTGCGCGATCGTTTGCGCCGTGTAGCGGAATCCAACGCCTTGCACGCGGCCCGCGTACACAACCGTCCGGCGCTGTGCCGAGGGGCCACGTTTCATTTGTACCCTCCGCAGCACCTTGCGACTGGTGAATCGATCGACATCCGCCACCAAAAATATATCGCTCCGCTGCTGCAGTTGCCAGTATTGACCGCGCCGTGGCGCTTCTCTATTCTTCGCCTTTGCGATGGACCGCCAAACTCACATCAAACTCGCCGCGTGCGTTACTTGTTGGCTGACGGGCTGGTTGCAGTGCCAAATTGGCGCCGGCCAGGAGGCTGGCTCAGTGGCCAGCGAATCCACGGCTCCGCCGAAAACCGTCGTGCTTGAAGACGGCGGCGTCCTTATCGGCGAAGTCTCGCGCGATGGCGATCGATACCTGATCGCGCGTGCTGGCGGCGAAATTCAAGTGGCGTCCGCGAATGTGCTTTTTGTTTGCGACTCGCTTGAAGAAGCGTACGAGCTGCGCCGCGCGAAAACCGAGCGCCCAGACGCCGCTTCGCATTTGCTACTGGCCGATTGGTGTCTGTGCCACAATCTAGTTTCGCAGGCCGCCCGCGAATTGGCGGATGCCCGCGAGCTCGAGCCACTTCACCCGCGCCTGGCGCTTCTTGAGCGCCGGCTTGCCGCGCTGCGCAATCCGCGTGTGCAATCTGTCCGGCCAGCAATCGCAACACCAGTCAATGCGGCGAGAATCAACAACACTACTGATCCCTCTCAGGTGACGACGCGGATCGATGCATTGCCGGACGGTGCAGTGGAGCGCTTCACGCGCAAAGTGCAGCCAATCCTCGTTAACAACTGCACTACCTCCGGCTGTCACCAGC
>DASXWB010000865.1:0-1842 GCA_036503915.1 Lacipirellulaceae bacterium
GAATGCGCATCGAGCGGACGCAAGGCGATTGTGTTCAGCCAGTGGGTCGCGACGTTGACGGAGCTGCGATCGCGACTTGCGCGGTTTGGCCCGGCCGAGTATCACGGTCAGATCTCTCAAGCACGGCGCGAGGCGGCAATCGAGCGGTTCCGCGACGACCCGAATTGCCATTTGATATTGATGACCTACGGGGCCGGCGGCGTGGGGCTAAACCTTCAGTTCGCCAGCTATGTTTTTCTTTTCGACCGCTGGTGGAACCCGGCGGTCGAAGACCAGGCGATCAACCGCGCTCACAGAATTGGGTCGCAGCGCGCCGTCACCGTAACTCGTTTCTTGACCGCTAATACAATCGAACAGCGCATCAACCAGGTTCTCGAACAAAAGCGCGCGCTATTTGACGCAGTGTTCAATGAAACGACTGCTCCGACGAGCGGCGGCTTGTCGCGCGATGAGATCTTCGCGCTATTCGATCTTCGAACGCCCGCCAAATGTGGCAAAGCCGCCTGAACGCCCAGTTTCGCGGACTATTTCGCGACTGGCGCCGAACCCGTTAGGAATCTCCACGTGGCCGGCGACTTCGTGTGAATCTTGAATGAATGTCGCGGATATGCCGATCCAGAGCCACTTCCAGCATCAGAAATCCAAGGCGACGGCTTTGCACTACAAGGATTTGTGGTGAATGTTTGCATAACGCGCCATCCGCGTGCCCGCCGTTCGATCTTTTGCGCGCAGCGTTGGAAGCGCAAATCAACCCAACGTCCGCAAGGGTTTCCTCATGTCGCCCCGCTCAATCGGTAATGTCCGACTGATATTCGTGTCACTCGCTCTGATAGGCGCCCTGGTCGCCGTCACTCCCCAAACCGGCATGGCATACGACCGGGCCACCTTCGCCGCATGGCACCGGACATGGCATGCTCCGAATGGCCTGGAAACACCACTGCGACCGTATTTTATTCCACGCTTCCCCGGCCGATGCGACCGGGCCGCGTATGACAAAGGATACGGATACGTAGACTTGAACGGCAATGCGACTTGCGCCCAGGGCCGCGTTGGCTACGCGGCACCCTGTGAAACCGGCGATTCGCTGCCCGCTTGCGCCGCATGTTTATCGGTGCGTTCCGAGCGACTCGGACAGATTCCAAACGACCTCGAATCAGGTGCGGCCGCAGTGGTAGGTGCTGCCGGCCGATAAAGAAGTCTCACCGCGCCGGATGTTCGCCGGCATATTCTTGCTTACCGGCAGAGTTTCTTGCCCGACGGATGGATATTCAGTGAATCGGCCGGATCAATCGCTTGCCTTTGGAGAGCGAGGCAGAGCTGCGTCGATAATGAGAACATAACGGGAGGGCAAAACACGTGGTGTTTTGCTTCAGGATAGAGGTCATGGCAAGACGACGGATCGGCTTGCCATGACCTTTTATTTTTTGCGGAGCGGTGCGGCGGTCGGAAGATTCACGCGCAGCAGAGGCTCGCGGCGGAGCACACTCGCATAAAAAAAGCGGCGGGGCGAGCCCCGCCGCTCAATGCTCCGATGAGTTCCTACTTGTTGAGCGTTTCGAAAAGCGCCTGGGCATCCTGGCGATGTATGAAGAGCGACGCGTTTTCAGATTCTAGAGCTTCGCGCAGGTACGCCTTGGCATCGTTGTCGCGATTCTGTGCCTTGAGGATCTTGGCGAGTAAGTAATTGCTGTCCGGGCTGAACGCGCCGAGCTGCTGCGCATTTCTTAGCGCGGCCTCGGCGTCGCCGGTACGGCCCAGCTGGTATAGCACCCACCCCAGCGTGACTTGAGCATCGGGGCTTTGGGCGTTCATTCGCGAGCTGATTAAAGCGAACTGCAGGGC
>DASXWB010000866.1:0-13705 GCA_036503915.1 Lacipirellulaceae bacterium
TCCCTCCTGATTGAATCGTACTCCAGCGGGCGTACCAGGCGCATGATCGCCTTCACGCATTATAAGACCCAGCGAATTCGAACCGCCGAGCCAAAGGCCGTAGTTAGTGGCGCTAGTGACACCGGCCCCTGTAATCGACGAAAAGATTCCCGTATGTCCGTCGGAAGTCAAGATGTAAGACGTGAACACGTAGTCTATTACATTCCAAAAACGAATCCCATCAGGAAGGTCAGGCGGATGGGCTCCAGACTTGGCGAACTGGTTCAGCGAACCGGATGCATCTGACCAAATCCCGGAGTCGTTCAGGACATCCGGAGTCGTCAGAAATGCTGTAAATATAGTATGCCCAGCGGAATCTAATTGTGGGCCGCTGCCAGTGGGTAAATAGCCTGGAAAACTGGCAAAGCGCACCCCACTTGGCGCGCCTGGAGCCGGATCGTCCGACAATGCGACTGTTCTATGGTTCGCCGCGCTGGCGGCAGTGATCGAGCAAATAACTAGAATTAGGGTTGCTATTTGACGCATGATAACTCGCTAGACCGAAATGGTCTGGCTGTATTTTCCGGACCAGGATGGTCCGGCTATGTAATCAGGCAGTGTGCGAAAATCTCGGCCGCTGAGGAGACGTAGCCGGTGTAGAACGGGCCGAACTCGGCGTAGCGGGCTGAGGCTTCGTCGAAGCGCATGCGGTAGACGATTTCCTTGAGGTACTCGGGGTTGGCGGCCCACAGCGTGACGCCCCATTCCCAATCTTCCAGGCCGACGCCCACGGTGATGAGCTGCGTCACGCGGCCGGCGAAGGCCATGCCACTGCGGGCGTGCTCGATCATAAGCCGGCCGCGCTCTTCCTTGGGAAGCGTGAACCAGTTCTCGCCGACTTTGCGCTTCTTGTTCATCGGGTAGAAGCACATGGCGCGGTACGGCGGGAAGTCGGGCGTTAGCCGCTGGCGGTTCATGCCTTCCAGGCGGTCGGCGTAGCCCTTCACGCGCGCCTTGTATTCGTCGCTGAGCGCGTCCATGCCCTCGGCAACCAGCCTCGCACCGAAGTCGTCGGCCGACTGCACGTATTCGCTGATCTCGGTGATCGACACGAACGACCAGCGCGGGATGATCGCGGGGCCGAGCTGGCCCGCCAAGATGCGCTGGTGGACGCGGTCGACCTTGAGCGGGTCGGGATCGAGCGCCATGACGCCGAAGTCGGCTTTATGGCCGCTGACGATGAACGACTGCAAACGGATCGGCGCGTCGCTGCCGGCCGGATCAAGTGCCGCAGCTAGATCGCGGGAACCGGCGGCTCGTGCGTCCGAGGTGAGCTGCGAGAGTGCCCGGCGATCGAACGAGTAGTACAGATGGCTGCAGTGCCATCCGCCGCCAGCTGGGGACAGCGTGTGCGGGGTCGATTCGACGGCGGAGGTGTGAGCGGGACGCTGCATGACGAAGGCGAAGGAAGCAGATCAGGTCGTAGGACATCTAATGTACTGCAGTATGTATCGAAGGTGTAGGGAAAAGCGTTAATTTTGCGATGTATGCGCAATGCGACCTCTCGGTGCGCGACAAAGACGTCGTATTTGCGTTTGGAGAACGTCGCATCAATCCAATACGGCGCAGAAATCACCCACCAGCCGAAGCAGCACTTCACGCGTGACCGTGGCAGGGATCTGG
Source organism: Lacipirellulaceae bacterium (assembly GCA_036503915.1). Lineage (GTDB taxonomy): Bacteria > Planctomycetota > Planctomycetia > Pirellulales > Lacipirellulaceae > JABDGM01. The sequence goes on from DASXWB010000866.1 coordinate 1,663, forward strand.
CGGCGCGTGGCGCCAGTCTCCTTGCGAAAGCGGAGGAGCGCGATCTCGCCGCCGCGGCGCACGGTGAGCTCGTAGTAGCTGCGGCCATCGTCGTCGCGCTGCGGCGGGTTGCTGCGCAATTGCATGACGCAGGCCTCGGCATCGATCTCGATCGGGGCGATCGGCTCCATGAGATAGGTGAGCCGATCGGAGAGCGCTTTTCCGATGCGCTCCAGATCGTCCGCACTGGCAGAAGCCAGCTCGGCGGTCGTGAGCCGCAAGATGTTGAACGACACGGCGAGCGAGTTTCGCTCGACGACGTCGCACGAGACTTTTCGCGGCTGGGCTTCGGCGGTCAACGTGGCCGCTCCCCCTGTGCCGAGCTTGGTAAGTTGCTGCTGAAACTGGTTTTGAAGTGTCATATGTGGGCCCCTTCCGCTAACTCAATCGGTTCTCCCTTCTCGATTTGATGATCCGATCCGTCGAACGATATTACCGTGCGTGAGTCCTCCAGCACGGTTTCCAAGTGGACTGGTCGGTTCCATAACCGCTGCAAGCTGCGCAGCGTATCTTTAGCATAATCGAGCTGCAGCTCGACGCCAGAATAGGTGTGATCCAAATACAGCTCGCCGCGGTTCTTGTAGTTGCCATCGCGCACGGCAATCTGCGGGCGGCCGAGGTTCGTGAGGCTGGACAAAAGCTGCCGCTTCACGCGCGGGAACTCGCGCGTCTCGATCTCATAGTATTCCGTGCTCGGATTGTAGCCGAACTTGAACAGCTTCTGCTCACGCACGAAGTCGAGCGTCAGGAACTCGTCGATAAACGTCAGATCGTTGTGGATGCGGCGGACCTCGAAGATTTTCTCGCGGCCCAGGCCGGCGTCGGTGTTCCAGTCGCGCCGCGTGCGGTAGTCGTCGCACTCATCGTACTCTTTGCCGAACGCCCCGCGGTTCCAGCGGTCCTCGATGTCGCGGAACAGCTCGATGCCGAGCTTGTACGGGTTCAGCTGCGTCGGCGAGCTGGCCATCGTACCGCTGTGGTGATCGCAGTAGTTGACGATATCGGCGGCGGTCACGCCCTGGCGCGTCATGATCGTGGAGTGCCAGTAGCTGGCCCAGCCCTCGTTCATGATCTTGGTCTGTGCCTGCGGGGCAAAATAATAGGCCTCGTCGCGGATGATCGAGAGCACGTCGGCCTGCCAGGCGTTGAGCGGGGCGTGCTCCAGCACGAACATCATGACGTCGCGCTCTGGGCGCTCGGGGAACGGCTTCGACTCGCGCCGTTTTTCCTCCAGCTCCTTGGCGGCCTTCGCCAACTGGGCGGGCGGATTGATGAACCGATCCATGTAGCCCTTGGCGCGAAACCGCGCCGGGCCGTCCTCACCATCCTTCTTGTCTTCGGGATGGAAATCGTACCGGCTGCGCTCGTCGCGGCGGCGAATGAACGGCGAATGGATGTCGATCTGGTCCTCGATCGAGAGGCAGGCGTCGATGAACTCTTCCACCTCCTCGACGCCCACCTCGTCCATGTACCGGCGGATGCGATTGCCGTGGTTGGCCATCTCATCCATCATCTTGCGGCTCGTCTTGCTGAAGTACGAATTGTTCTTAAAGAAGTCGCAGTGGCCGTACACGTGGGCCATCACCAGCTTCTGATCGACCATGTCGTTGTTGGTCATCAGGTAGGCGAAGCACGGATTGTTGTTGATGACCATCTCGTAGATTTTCTGCAGACCGTGATGGTAACCCTTGCTGAGCCGCTCGTATTCCATGCCGAAGCGCCAGTGCGGGTAGCGGACCGGGAAGCCACCCTTGGCGGCGATGGCGTTGAGCTGATCGGCGTCGATGTACTCGAAGATCGTGGGGAAGAAATCGAGGCCGTGGCCGCGCGCGTACTCCTCCACCTGGCGCTGAATCGCCATCAGTTGCGGTGGCAGGTTGGAGGTTTCGACGGTGGCCATGGTCGAGGATGCGGGATGGTGGATGCGGGATGCAGGGATCCGTTACGCTGCGGCCTCTACCTGGAAGCGGGCGGCCGTTAAGGTCCGAATTACGTCATACAGTCGGGGCAATTCGCGTGCCAAATGGCGCCGGGCCAATTGCACGGCCTCCTCGGCATCGCGCGCCTTGAGCCGTAACTCGTAATGTCCGATCCGGATCCGGTACGTATTCAGCGGCCTGTTCTCAGTATTCATGGTTGTTTAAGCTCGATCTCCAAAGGTTCAACCACGGATAGCACGGATGTTCACGGATCAAATTCAATCCGTGTCATCCGTGAAATCGAGTGGTCGTATTGTCTTAATGGCGTAACAGCTCAGCGGCCCTTTCCCAAGAAGGTTTTGATTGACTCGTAGATTGCATCCTTGTCTTCGATTTCCGAGAGCACCAGCGATTCGTGGCGATCTCCGAAGCGACCCTGCAAATAGCCCAGGAACTCGCCGCTGCCGTACGGGCTCTCGACTTGCCCGTAACAAAACAGATTTGCAATGGGCAACAAGCGTTCGCCCAAAACTTTAAAGGCTTCCTCATTGTCCTCACCCCAGTTGTCGCCGTCGGAGAATTGGAAGCAATAAATGTTCCAATCCGCGGGGGGAAAGGCGCGAGCGATCAGTTCCGAACCGACTTTGTAGGCGGAGCTGATCCGCGTGCCGCCGCTTTCGCGCGTGTGATAGAACGTGTTCTCGTCGACTTCTTTGGCGACTGCATCGTGGATGATGTAGCGCGTTTCGATGCCGTCGTACTGGCTGGAAAGCCAGGTGTCGATCCAGAAGGCCTCGGTGCGGACGATCTCTTTTTGCTCGTCGGTCATCGAGCCCGAGACATCCATCATGTAAATCACGACCGCATTGACCTCCGGATGCTCGATGGTGTTCCAGGAGCGGTACTGCTTGTCGGCCTTGATGGGGATGACTCGCGGATCATCCGGCTCGTAGACTCCGGTGGCGATTTGCCGCCGGAGCGCCCTTAAATACGTGCGTTTGAAATGCCGCAGCGATTCCGGGCCGGTTTGACGGATGCTGTTGTACTTCGACTTCTCTTGAACGATCGAGGCCTGGCCCTTGGGCTGGATGCGGGGCAGCTCCAACTCTTCGCCCAGGATGGCCGCAAGCTCTTCCATCGAGATATCGACTTCGATGAGATGGCCGCCGCCGGGGTCGCTGCCGGCCGGTCCGTGGCCGTCCTTGGGATCGCCGCCGCGAGCGATCGGCTGGCCTTCTTCGCCGTCGCCCTGGCCGACGCCGCCCGCGCCGTTGTCGCCGAAGCGGAAATGGGGCACATCGAGCTGCGGCACCGGGATGCTGACCAGATCGCGACCCTTGCGGCCGATCATCTCGCCGTGGGTGATGTATTTTCGAAGATTTTTGCGGATCCGGCCGCGGACAATTTGTCGAAAGCGGCGCTGATCGCGCTCGATTTTCATGATCATTGTTGCGGAGTGAGTAAGTGAGTAGGTGAGTAAGTGAGTAGGTGTCTGACTGCGACCTACTCACCCACTCACTTACTCACCTACTCACCTTCTCCCCATCACTTCTCCTTCGTGTCTCCTCGTGCAAAGATGCTGGCCACGTAATTCAACACGTCGGTTGCGCTTTCGTCGTCGTAGCCGTAGTTTTGAATCAGCCGGCCCTTCACCACGTCGATCTTCTGCTGAGTCTCCGCATCGACGACGTTCGACACGAGGCTGGTGAGCTTGATCGAGTCCTTCTGGTCCTCGAACAGCTTCAGCTCGAGCGCCTTGTACAGCCGCTCGTTTGTCTTGTAGTCGAATGTCTTTCCGTCGATCGAGAGGGCGCCGATGTAGTTCATGATCTCGCGGCGGAAGTCGTCCTTGCGGCTGTCCGGAATGTCGATCTTCTCTTCGATCGAGCGCATCAGCCGCTCGTCCGGATCTTCGCTCTTGCCGGTGAAGCGGTTCTTGACCTTTTCCTTCTGCGTGTAGGCCTTGACGTTGTCGATGTAGTTGCCGCAGAGGCGCTTGAGGGCGTCCTCGTCGGCCGCGATCGCGCGCTGGACTTCGTTCTTCACGATGTTCTCGTACTCCTCCTTCACGATGCCCAACAGCTCGCGGTACTCCTGCTTCACCTCCTCGCTGGTGATGAGGCTGTGGTGCTTGAGGCCGGACTCCAACTCGTTGAGCACCATGAACGGGTTGATGCTCTTGGAGTCCGGGTGAGCCACCAGGGCATTGGAAATCTTGTCCTGCACATAGCGCGGCGAGATGCCGATCATGCCTTCCTGCGTGGCGTGCTCGCGCAGCTCCTTGATGTTCTCCTCCGTGAAACCGGGCAGTGTCTTGCCGTTGTAGAGCTTCAGCTTTTGCAGCCGCGTGAGCCCGGCGTGCTTGGGCTCTTCGAGCCGCGTGAGGACGGCCCACATCGCCGCCATTTCGATCGTGTGCGGGGCGATGTGCTTGCCGCGCACGGTGCGCTTGTTGTAGTCCTTCTCGTAAATCTTCTGCTCGTTCGCCAGCGACGTGACATAGGGAACGTCGATCTTCACCGTGCGGTCGCGCAGAGCTTCCATGAACTCGTTGTTCTGCAGCCGGCGGTATTCGGGCTCGTTCGTGTGGCCGATGATCACCTCGTCGATATCGGTCTGGGCGAATTTTTTGGGCTTGATGCGATGTTCCTGGCTGGCGCCCAACAAATCGTAAAGAAACGCGACATCGAGCTTAAGGACTTCGACGAACTCGATGATGCCGCGGTTGGCAATGTTAAACTCGCCGTCGAAATTGAATGCCCGCGGATCGCTGTCGCTGCCGTACTCGGCGATCTTGCGGTAATTAATGTCGCCCGTGAGCTCGGTGGCATCCTGGTTTTTCTCATCCTTGGGCTGGAACGTGCCAATACCGACGCGATCTTTCTCGCTGAGGATAACGCGCTTCACGCGAACATCCTGGATGAGTTTCGTCCAATCGCCATCATATTTCTTGAGCCGCTGGTAGTACATGAAGCGGCAGAATGGATCGAGCTCGCCTTCGATGCGCACTCGCAACTCGTCTTCGCTGCGGCCCTTGTTGAGCTGTGCTTCGACGTCCGGCCGGAAGCGCTCGGGGAACAGGTGCAGCGGCTCCTCGTTCATCGGGCACCAGTGAATGGCCTCCTGGTTCTGAGGGTCGGCCTCATCGACCCAGCCGAGCGTATAGAGGGCGCCCTCGTCGGTCGCCGAGTAGCGCTCCATGCCTTTTTTGAGCAGGCGGGCGATCGTGCTCTTGCTGCTTCCCACGGGGCCGTGCAACAGCAGCACGCGGCGCTCGATGCCGTAGCCGGCCGCCGCGCTCTTGAGAGCGTTCACCAGGTGATGCAGCGGCTGGTCGAGCCCGAAGACCGCATCCTTCCCGTTGTTATCCGGATCGTCGAAGAACCGGTAGTGGATATGCTTCTCGCGACCGGTGTCGGTCACGTCCACGCCGTACGAGAGAATCATGTCGTACAGCCGCTGATACGCGGTGCGAATCACCTCGGGGTGTTCGCGGACGATATTTAGATACTCGTCGAACGTTCCGACCCAGTTCTTGCGGCGGAACTGTTCGCAGTCTTGGCGTTGCGCAACTAGGGCGATGATATCCCGTCCGTCGCTCATCTTACGTCTCCCTGTGAGCGACTCCGATCGCGCCGGATTCTTACCAGGCTATCGCGCTATCATCCATGATGCTGAGCTAGGGATTCCTTTCCTTCGAGTCTCCGGCAATGCGGTCGACGTCGCCAAACTACCTTGGTGACTTTTTACGCAACTCTTATGCCGACTCTTTGTGACTTGTGCACCCTTACACGCGACTTGCTCTCGCACCGCGCTGCTCAGCGCAGCACGGAACGAAGTGTTGTGTAATTCCATCCACCACGCGCGCTACATCAATAGACCATCGCGTCGTGCGAATCGCGCAGCGTTACATCGGCAAGTCTTTTACTGAAGTTGTGCCAGACTGCCAAGAGAACGTTGGCCACGATTGCGCACAACCGGGCCAGACGTAGGATGACTTTCCAACGCGTGCCAGATTGCACACAGTTAGAGAGATTGGCAAAGAGCGGTTGATAAGGTGGTGGTGTGTCGGCCGAGCCGCTCGCTCAACCGCGACCCGCTCAAGGTACGAGTCGCACCTCTTCTATTCCAAGTATCGGTTGAATTTACGGTCTGGGCAACATGGAGTTGCTAGAGAGGCGAAAAAACCCCGGGCCTCGCAAACCGGCCAGATGGCTATAAACTCTTGCTAGAACACGGGTTACGCGAAATGCGTCGGTGAGCGCACGTGGCCTGGCGGCACGAAAAATCGGCATTATCCCCGGACTTTCTGTCCACCAAATTCGTGCCTCGCCGCGCCTTGATACCTCGAAGGAACGCTTCGCGCGAGGGTCGTAAACTGGATCTGCGCGTTGCTTGCAGACTTCTACTAATTCCTTCGGCGACCGCGCGATCGGCCGCGGGGCGAACCGCTTCGCGAGCCCGAGGGGCCCGATGGCCGTCGCTGCAAGCGCGACTGCATGTTGGCGTCCACAATAAAGCCGATCGCTTCGTCCCACGAAGGAATGCTGCGCTGAAGCGAGGCGCGAGATCGGCCTATGCGTTGATTGCCGTTCTCGTCGCCTTCGACATCGTCCGTGTCGGTGACGTCGACCTCGGACGCATCCTGAGAGGCGTCGAAACCAATTTCATCGCTGCCGTCAGCGAGGTCGGTGAGGTCGTCATCGTCTTGTTGAGGTTCGTCGGATCGATGCTGGCTTCGCGCTGCGCGGTGTGGGCCGTCGAAACCAGATTCGCTCTTCCCACCGCGATCTCGGCGACGGCGCCGCGAACGACGCGGCCGCCGTTCGCCTTGTTCGGGCTGATCGCTTTCGAGCTCAGGCTCGCCGCCGCGCTCCAATTGATCTTCATCGCGCGCGCGTGTTTCAAGCTGGTCGTCGACGGCGCGATCAGCGTCGATTTCCGTGTCGCGCAAAAATGGCTGCTCATCGGCCGCTTCGCGCGTGGTGGTCTCATCATCCGGGCGCGTCGAAATCTCTTCGAGCTTAGCGCTTTGGTCGGCGGGCGAACCGAAGATCTTATGCCACAAGCTAACAGCAGGCCCGGGCTTGGGCCGCTCCTCAACTACCTCCGGTTTCGGCTCTTCGCGCACCTGACGAGCTGGCGGCGGTACTGCGCGCGCTGTGTGCGATGCATCGGCCGCTTCGTCTTCCTCTTCGCGGCGCTGGTTTCGCTCACGAAGCTTCGGCGACTTACGGCGACGATCCGACGGTTCGCGGCGCTGGTGCGACGTCTCGCGACTGTCGTCTCGTGACTCGCGGCGCTTGTCATGCCTTTCGGGGCGATCCTGGGCAGGACGCTCGCGGCTGGTACGGTCCGCGCTAGCGGCACGCGGTCCCGGCGTTTTTTTTGCGACCGCAACCGTTTCTTCCACCGCTGGCGCGTCAGGCTCCGGCGGCGAAGGCAATCCGAACTCGCTGGCCAAATTGTCCCAACCGGCCGCCGGGCGCTTCGGCGCTGTTGGAGCCTGCGGAGCGCCCTCTTCTGATAAAGAGCGAATTGAATAGGAAACGGGCTGCGCGGGCGGAGCGGGCCCTGCTTCAACCAATTGCTCGATCTCGGGAGTTACTTCGGCGCCGAGCTGCCGAACCAACTCGTCCCATTTTGACTTGGCTTCCTGTTTTTCCATTTTGATTTGCGTCTTATATGTTTACTCTCTCGGCGAAGGGTCCGCCGCTGGCCTTGCGAATGTGGTAAAACCATCCAAGTATAAGGCTTTGCGGCAGACGCGGAAAGCCTGGCCGCAGAAGAGGATGCAGGATGGAGGATGCGGGAGGCCGGGCGATGCAATTGGCTGCCTTTTTGTTGCCCCTGCATCGCCGCATCCTGCATCCTAGTCGCACATCGAAAACACGCATGAAGTCGGATTTACCCTCACCATCATCTGAACGCGCTGACGCCTACTTCTCGTGCGTTGAAGAAGTCGAGATCTCGGGGCATATCATCGACAGCCTGATCTTGCCGAAGGTGTTGGATTCGATCACGGCGGGCGGCGGAAAGTTCCGCATCACCAGCATCAACATCGGCCAGAATCGACATGACCCGAGTTACGCCGTCGTTGAGGTTCGCACGCGCGACGCCGATGCGATGGACCGCATCCTGGCCCTCATCGCCGACCACGGCGCCGTGCCGACGACGAAACAAGACTGCCGCCTGGTTGCCGCCGATATGGATGGCGCCTTCCCCGAGGGTTTTTACAGCACGACGAATCAGCGGACGGAGATTCGGCTCGATGGGCATTGGGTTGAAGTCGCCGATCAGGAGATGGACTGTGGAATTGTAGTAGAGCAAGATGTCAGATTTCAGGTGTCAGGTGTCAGCGGGAATCCGACACCTGACACCCGACACCCGACACCTTTCGCTGCCCGCTGCACCCCGATGATTGATGTCAGGCGCGGCATGTCGATTGTCACCGGCCATGCGGGCGTGCGCGTGATTCCGGTGGAGCGCACGCGCGTGCACAGCGATTTCAGCTTCATGTCGAGCGGCGTTTCGACCGAGAAGCCCAAGGGCGCGCTGGTGCGCGAGATTGCCCGCGACCTGGTGGCCAATCGGCACGGCGGCGGCAAGACGCTCGTTGTTGGTGGGCCGGCCATCGTGCACACCGGAAGCGGGCCGGCGCTGTGTCAATTGATTCGCGGCGGATATATCGACAAGCTGTTCGCCGGAAACGCGCTGGCCACGCACGACATCGAGCAGGCGCTGTTCGGCACCAGCCTCGGCGTTCATCTGGACGACGCCAGCATCGCCGAGACCGGGCACGAACACCATCTGCGGGCGATTAACCGCATTCGCCGCGCCGGCTCGATCCGCAAGGCCGTCGAGCAAGGCGTCCTTACCTCCGGCATCATGTACGAATGCGTCCGCAGCAACGTGGAATTTCTGCTGGCGGGCAGCATCCGCGACGACGGTCCGTTGCCGGATGTCATCACGGACGCGCTTGAAGCGCAGCGCCAGATGCGCGCCGCGATTCGCGACGTCACGTTCTGCCTTATGATCGCCACCATGCTACATTCGGTGGCCGTCGGCAATTTGCTACCGGCCTGGGTGAAGGTGGTGTGCGTCGATATCAACCCATCGACGGCAATCAAGCTCAGCGACCGCGGCAGCTTCCAGACACTGGGGCTGGTGACGGATGTGGAGCCGTTCTTGCGGGCGCTGGTGCAAGAGGTACAAGCGATTGAGAGTAGCAGTAGTAGTGGAGCAGTAGTGGAGGAGCGCGGCAGCGGGATGAGTGGAGGCGCCAAGTAGCGAAGATCAGTACTGAGAGCAACCTCGCGAGTACGATGGTACTCAGTGCGGAGTACTTCTGTACGGCGTTTATTTTCCTCGATATCGTCGCGCTACAGTTGAATTCCCGCACTTCCATTTTAATCGACAACTCCACTACTCCACTGCTTTCGCCATCCACCAGCACGAAATGCCAGCGTCGCAGCCCCACATCCTGATGTGCCCGCCGGATTTCTATGGCATCCACTACGAGATCAACCCGTGGATGGACATGACCCGTCAAGCGGAGCATGCGGTGGCCGTCGGGCAGTGGCAGTCGCTTTTCCAACAGATCACCGATGCGGGTGCGAATGTTTCGCTGCTCGCGCCGGTCGAGGGGCTGCCTGACCTCGTGTTCACTGCCAACGCGGCGATGATCTACCGCCGGCGGGCGCTCGTTTCGCGGTTCCGGCACCGCCAGCGCCAGGGCGAGGAGCCATACAATCGGCACTGGTTCACTGAGAACGGCTTCGAGATCGTCGATGTGCCGGAAAATTTCAGCTTCGAAGGCGCCGGCGACGCTCTATTTTGCGGCGACACACTTTACGCCGGCTACCGCATGCGCAGCGACGCGGGCGGCCACCAGGAGATCGGCCGAATGCTCGGCGTGCGCGTGATTCCCGTCGAATTGGTCGACGCGCGCTATTATCACCTCGACACGTGCTTCTGCCCGCTGCGCGAGGGCGAAGCCATCTGGTACCCGCCGGCGTTCGACGAGTACGGCCAGCGCGCGATTCGCGAGCATGTAAAACAACTCATCGACGTAGAACAGGCGGAAGCGGAGCGGTTCGCGTGCAATGCCGTCGTGATTGGCCGCCGTGTGATCACCAATACTGGCTGCGACCATCTGCACGCGGCGATCGCGGCACGCGGCTACCAGCCCATCGCCACGCCGCTGGATGAGTTCGTCAAGGCCGGCGGCAGTGCGAAGTGCCTCACGCTGCGGTTGGACGGCGAAGAAGCAGCCGCGTGGAAATCGGTAAACAAGCCTTAGTCGTCGCGTGTGTCCTCGGCAACCGTCAACGTTGCCCGACGTACTGAGAAGCAATCGTCGCCCGAAAAAACTAGGTGCAATGTCCGGCCGTCGGCGCTCATCCACTTGGTTGGAAAGGAGCAGGTTTCGCCCGGTCCGACGTCCCAGGCGCTCGTGTAAAAGGCGCTCGTCCAGGGTCCCCATGGCTCTGGTGCGTCGTAGATGGCAAGGCCACCGGCGAAACGCGTGTCGGGCTTGCCGGCGCTATCGCGGCTGCTTTTTGTGACCAGCGGATGGACTAACAAGTAGCGGCCAAGTGCCGCGTTATGCGACACGCTTGCTCGATAGCAGCTGCCGTCGTTTTCCAGGATGCGCTTGCGCCGCGCGATACTATCTGTCCAGGCGGGCTCATCCTGTTCGAAACCGGCGAAGTATTGCCAGGCGTCTTCGTTGCGAAGGTTGTCCTTAGGAGCACGAGCGAGCACGAAACCGCCGGCAGTTTCATAGGCTGAGTCGGCGTCGTGGGAAACGACATACACGAAGTCGTCCCGCGCAGCGTCGTAATCGCGGCCAAAGTTGACGAACGTCGGCGCGCCGAAACTTTCGGTGAATTTCCAGTCGGCGAAGGTCCAGTTCGCGCCGCGATCGGTCGACCATGCCAGTTTGGCATTCTCCACATTGCGCACCAATAAATACAACACGCCGTCGACCATGAGGAAACCGCTGGCCTTGTGGCCACTGGCACCGTCGCCGGTCGCTTCGATCGACGGTGCGCGAAGATTGACGCCGCTCGTTTTCGGCGGTAGGCCCGTAACTTTTGCCAGACCCAGGCTGAGCTTCTTGGGCACGAACGGCTCGAATCCGCGGCCGTCGCCGTAGGCCGTGTAGAGCGCATCATCGTCCGCCCAAGTGATCGGCCAGTTGTCGCTGCCCCGTGCGAGGCGAATGATCGACTCGGCCGAAGCCCACGTGATGCGCGAGATGACCGGGCTTTGGGGTAATCGATTGGCCGCGTCAGAAATCTGCAAGGTGGTTGCTGTTGTAACAGGTTCAACCCCCTCCCCAACCCTCCCCTCAAGGGGGAGGGAGTTAACCTTATTTGTTGGGGGTTGAGCCATAGCCTCCATGAGTGGCGAAAAGAAATATTTATCGATTGCCCGATCGTTGTCGCCATCGTCCAGGTTTCCGCCGTTGCGAATCGCCACAAGCTGCAGACTCGGCACCACGAGCAGGACCTGGCCGCCCGCACCGGCTGCCCAGAAGGCATCGGCCGGAAGCGCAGGGCAACGGCCTTCGGCGTTGGTCCACCACCCCATGCCGCCGGCGCCCGGCAGGCCGGCGCTAGCGGTCGTTTGTCGGACGGCGTCGGCGCGAATAAGCTGACGTCCATCCCACTCGCCCTTCCGCAACATCAGCCGGCCAACGCGAGCGGCGGCGCGGGCGGTGAACCCGCCGCCGCCCCACGAGGCCACGATCGGCAGGCCAGCCACGTCAAAAGTCCGGCCATACCCGCACGACCACTCGTTGTCCGGCACGCCGATCGGGCGCATCACTCGCTCCCGGAGGAGCGTGCGCATGTCTTTGATCGGCGCATCGCGAATGGCCGCTGTCACGACGTAACTGAGCATGGCAATACCCGGGTTGCTGTACTGCCGCCGCGTGCCGGGTTCGAACAGCAGCGGCGCAACGTCGCGGGAAATCGAGAACGGGTCGCGCGGCGGATCGAGCCGCTTCCAGAAATCGCCCTTCCAGCCTGTAAGCTGCTCGTGGGGAGTGTCGCCGTCCTCGGCGTCGGCCAAGCCGG
>DASXWB010000867.1:0-3147 GCA_036503915.1 Lacipirellulaceae bacterium
TACTTCGAGCCGCTTACGCGCAGCGAGTTTTGCACGCCGTGCCATCAGGTGGCCGTCCACCCGGGGATCAAGCTCGAGGTCGTGTGGGAGCAGTACCGCGCGTCGCCCGCGTGCAAGAAAGGAATTCAGTGTCAGGATTGCCACATGGGTCGCGTGCCGGGCCTGCCACTGGGTTACGACGCCGGTCCCATCGCGAAAATTGCCGACAAAACCGTGAACGACCAGCGCCGACGGTCGAACCACATCTTTTTCGGACCGAACTATTCGATCGCCCACCCCGGCGTGTTTCCGTTCCACCTGAAGGCGAACCGCTGGTCGATCGAGGATTGGCTGGCGTTCGATTGGCGGGCTGGCTGGGGCACCGAGGAGTTTGAAGACCGGGTGGCGGACGGCGAGATTCAGGCGGCATTCCCGGCGGTGTGGGCCGAGGCCGACGACCGCTACGACGCCCGCGAGATCATCGAGGAGAACCTGGCCAAGCTGAACCGCAAGCGCGAGCTGCGCGTGGCGGTGATGGAGAACGGCTCGCGCGTCGAGGGGCCGTTCTTTGATTCGCCGCTGTGCCGCGGGCAGGATATTCGCTTGCACTACATCGTTACGAACACGAACGAGGGCCATAACCTGCTCACCGCGTCGCTCGGCGCGCAGCCGCAGTACTGGGCCAACGTCGCTTTGATTGGCCCCGACGGCCGACGCTTGTGGGAGACCGGCTACACCGATTCCTACGGCGACCTGGCGAACATCCACTCGATCGACGTCCGCCACAAACGCGTGCCGTACGATTGGCAGCTATTCAACCTGCAGACAATGTTTCTCATCACCGGCGCGAAAGGAACCGACCGCGAGTTCCCCGTGCCGGTGAACGTGGACATCGATCAGCTGCCGTTCATCCGGCCGGGTGCGCAGCCGATCACGACGATCAACCATCCGCCGCTGATTCGCATGGAAAGCCAGTCGCTCGCGCCGCTCGGGTCGCGCCGCGTGCCGTATCGCATTCCGGGCCACCTGGTGCAGCAGCCCGGCACGTACCGCCTGTCGTTCCGCATGCGCAGCCGGGCCGAACCGATTTACTTCATGCGCTTCTGCGACGCCACGCCGGAGATGGAGCGCGCGATGAACGAGGGGATGATCGACGTGCACGCGATGAGCGTGGAGTTCGTCGTACCGTAACTTTCCGCAGAGTGGGCACTGCCTACCAACGCCGATGCTTTCCGTTCGCCAGAAATTGCAATTTGCACGACCACGCTTCGCGTGGTGCCCGAAATTGCAAATTGTGAATTGCGGAGTCGCCTGGCGGCTTGCGCAATCGTCAATTTGCAATTTGCAATTTGCATTTTGCAATCTCCGTCTTGCGGTGGCCATTGCTGCAATCGGATTTTTAAGCGTTCGCGCCGCCGCCGAATATCCGTCGGAACCCTGGTCGCCATATCCTTCGGAACCCTGGTCGCCGCCCGTCGCTCAGTTGCCAGAGCCCGCATCGTCCGAATTCGTTATTCCGAAGTCCTCAGTAGCGGTTGCGGCACCGCCGACCGCGCCGGTATTTTCCGAGCCGCCGTTGGTGGACACCGCGCGGAAGATCGACGTACCACCGAGCAGCAGTATGCCTTTGTTTGACGGAGGCCCGCCCATCGAGATAGCGCAGGCGCGGTCACATTTTCTGCCCAGCCTCGGCCGGCACGGCCTGGTTGCACCGCACGCAGCGGGCATCGAATCGGTTCACTCGCCGCAGTTTCTCGACCCCGAGCCGTGGGAAGCGCCTGTCGAAGTTGAGTCGATGTTCGGGCCGCCGGAAAGTACGTCGGCCGAGCCGAGGCCGACCGGCGAAGAGTGCAGCACGCAATGTGGCGAATGCCGCTCGGTTTGCGGCACCTACAGCAGCGAGGACTTCGCACCCGATCCGTTTTACGATGAAATGCCCTACAACGCCTGCGCCGAGCAGAGCGTTTATGGCGGCAAGTACCTCAACCCGACGCAGCGGCCGCTCGTCGAGCTGGGCATGCCGCTGTATCAATCCGGGCCGGTGCCGCCGCCTTCAACTCAATGCGGCGAAACGAATCCATCGCTTCCACGCTTTTACGTCTATGGCGACTATCGCGCGGCCGCCGCATACAACAACCAGAGCGGCCGCGACGTCGGCGTTTTGGCCCACCGGCTGAATCTCGAATGGGACCTGTGGCTCACCTCCACCGAGCGGTTCCACATGTTCACGGGCCCGTTCCAAGAGGGCAACAATTTCATGCGCGTCGAATTCGACGACGGCGAGGCCGAGTATTTCAATGAGCTCGACTTCTTCGATGCCGACACCGATACGCTATTCTTCGAAGGCGACCTGGGCTACATGATCGGCGGATGGACGGGCCGCTACGCGCCGATTGACCTGCCGATTGCAGTGGGTTTGATCCCCCTGTTGTTTCAAAACGGCGTATGGATGGAGGACGCGATTGTCGGCATCGCCGCCACGATCCCGGCCCGCAATAGCCCTTGGCTCGACTGGTCGAACTACGACGTGACATTTTTCGCCGGCTTCGATCAAGTCACCAGCCCGGCCTTCGGCGACAGCAACGCCGCGGCCAACGTGTTTGGCACCACCACGTTCATCGAAGCCAAGGGTGGCTACATCGAAGCCGGCTATGCATTCCTCGACGACACGACCGAGTTTGGCCGCAGCTACCACAACTTTGGGCTGTCCTATACACGGCGATATCTCAATCTCGTGTCGAATTCGATGCGCGTTATTGTCAACGCTGGCCAGGGCGGTCCGCAGGCCGGCCGCTCGGCTGACGGGGTGCTCCTGTTGGCTGAGAATTCTTTTCTCACGCCCTGGCCCTACAATGTGGTCCCGTACGTGAATCTGTTCGTTGGTTTCGACGATCCGCAGTCGGTCGCCCGGGCCGGCGCCGCCGGCGGCGTGCTGCGCAATACCGGAATTCTGTTCGAGACCGATATCCTGACCGGTTATCCAACGCTCGACGCCACCGGCAATGACACCTGCGGCGCCGCAATCGGCCTTGATCTCTTGGCGCCGGAATACAGGCACCAGCTCATCCTTGAGGCCGCGGTGCTGCAGGCGTTCGGCGAGCCGGCGTTTCGCAACGCGCCGGGCGATCAATACGGCGTCGGCCTGCGCTACCAGGTGCCCATCTCTCA
>DASXWB010000868.1:0-2335 GCA_036503915.1 Lacipirellulaceae bacterium
GATGGCGCGTTCGGGTCGGCAGCGGCACCGTCGGTAGAGGCCGCGTCGGATGCCGGCGCCCCGGTCCCGTCCGCAGCAGGGGCCTCGCCGGGCGCGCCGTCGGTAGCTACTGCAGCCTCTGCGACGGACTGCTCGTTGGCGGCTTCGGCGGCTTCAGCCTCGGCCGAAAGTTCCGCCGAGACCTCTTGGCCGGCTTCTTTCTTCGCGGCCACGTATTGCGGCAGAATCGAAGTGTACCAAAGCGATACGTCCTCGAAATACTCGCAGTCAACGGACTCGATGTGCAACTCAGGTCGCGTCGCGACATCCTCGACGGTTTCCTTACGCTCCTCGGCCGGGCGCTCGTCCCTGGGCATCGCCGTATCAACCGCCTTGATGACCTCCAGCCACAGCAGTCGCCCGTCAACGTTGCTCTGCAGGTTCTCGCCGATCTTTTTGATCTCGTCGAACTTGCCTGTTTGCGTTGTAAACGTGCTTTCGAAACCCGATGCAAGTTGCTTCGCGCTGGCGGAGGCGGCAATCGCCGATTTCATCGCCGGCGCTTCCTTGTCCGCAGTCTTCCACGAAGAGTAGTGCCCGAAGTAATTCACCGTCATGCCAACGAGCAATAGCGCAACGGCGGCAACCGCCCATGGCTTTTTCGCCCTCACCAGGCGCGTGGTAACGATCTCCTCCGGCAACAAGTTCGTGCGCAGCTGTCCCGCATCGAGCGCCTGAACGCACAGGCCGTAAGCAACGCCGAACGTAAGCTGGTTCTCTTTGAACTGCGGCGAGGCGGTTGCGGTTCCCTGGACCAGGTTGTTGAACGAATCGATGAGCTTCACTTCCTGGTCAAGGTTCTGCGACAAAAACCGCTGCAGGCCGGGCAGCTTCATCGGGTTGCCCAGCGCCACCATGTCGCCAAGCTTGGCGGTGCGGTTGTTGCTCGTGAAGAAGCCGATCGAGCGCTGGATTTCCGCCACCAGGTCGCTGAAAACCGGCCGCATCGCCTGGAACACGACCTTGGGGTTCTCGGCCTTCATCGCGTTGCGCTTCAGGTGCTCGGCCTTGGCGAACGTGAGCTTGAGCTCCTTGGTGAGCGCCTTGGTGAAGTGGTTGCCGCCGATGGGAATGCTGCGCTGCCACACGCGGTAGCCGTTGGTGATCACCAGGTCCGTCGTATCGGTGCCCAGTGAGATAATGACTGTCGAGCGCGGCGGGCTGGCCGGATCGTATTTGCCATCCAGATCGAGCCGGTCGAAGCAAATGAAGTTGTAGATCGCCAGTGGGGCGAGCTGGATGATGTCGACGGCGATGCCCGCGTCTTCGAGCGGCTTGAGTGCGCGGGCCACCTGGTCGCGCTTCATCGCAAACAGGCCGACTTCGGTTTCCAGCGCGTAGCCCTCGTCTTCGCTGCCCACCAGCGGCTGGTAATCCCACACCACATCTTCCAGCGCGAACGGTATCTGTTGCCGCGCTTCGTACTTGACGATGTCGGGGATTTTCTTGCGCTCGACGGGCGGAAGCTTGATGAACCGCGCCAGGCCGCTCTGCCCGGGCACGGCAATCGCCACGCGGTCGCTCGCCACTTCGTTGCGCGAGACAAATTGCTCCAGCGCCTCGCGGATCAGCTCTTCGCGGTTAGCTTCCGGCTGCGTGAGAATCTTTGGATATTCGATGTAATCAAAGGCCTCGACGACGATCCGCTTTTCGTCCTTGTCGTGCGGCCGGCAGCGCAGCGCCTTGAGCGCGCACTGGCCGATGTCGATGCCCCAAACGGCGTTACTCTTCGCCATGACGAGAACCTCTATCCCTCAGCCGCCGGGCATACCGGCGGATTATCTTGAGCTCGCCGATGCCACGACCAGCCAATGGAGAATTCGGCGGCAGCGGGGTGCCTCTATTGCTACTGTATGCGCGCAAGTCCCAACGAGCCAGCATGTGGAACGAGCGTGGCGAATTCCCAGCCGTGCTGGCCCAACAACCGATGCGGTAAGAGCTTGCGCGGATGAACTACTTGAACATCCGGGCGATTTGCCTGCAAGCTTCATTTTACTCGCGGTTATTGGCTTGGGTAGCATGCGGGCCAGAAGCGTTTCGACACCCTTCCCTTTGGGAGAGGGCAGGGGGGCTTCGGCCGTGAGCTCAGCCGAACGGTGAGGGCGCCTTGCTTTCGGGCGATTTCCCTCACCCCGGCCCTCTTCCTCCACGGCGGATCTGCGACCCGGAGGGAGAGGAAGTATTTAATAGGACACACGCGAGCCGGTGACCTTACCATGAGAAGTCCCCGACCGCACATCTTAAGCGGCTTTCGCCTTAACATTGTGTGAGATAGCATGTTAGGAGTATGACGCTC
>DASXWB010000869.1:0-1897 GCA_036503915.1 Lacipirellulaceae bacterium
AGTCCGTTTGGCTTACGGACTGAAGTCCGTGCGACGGCTTGTACTGTTCGTTCAGCTCGAACACGACGAAACGAGGATCGGCGTCCTGATAAACGATCTGTAGCCAGTCGGGGCGACGCTTTCGAAGCTCCTCGAGCACGCGGGCGAACAGCTTCTCCTCAGCGAATCCTGGCATCGGCGTGTGCACCAGGTATCGCGGATGCAAGCGTTTCAAGATCCGCGTCAGCTCGTCCACACTCATCAGCCGCGGCGAGTCCGGCCCGTAAAACAGGCGGCCCGGATTGTAAGCAAACGGACGGAATGCAGGTCGTCCCGCGTAGAGGGAGACCATTGAATCGAGTCCGCTGGCGACAACGTCGCCGGGTTGTGAGTTCTGTCGCAACCAGGCCAGCGTCCTTTCATACGACGACCAGTCGACGCGCGTGTGGGTCAGTCTGTCGAGCGGATAACCGGTTTCGCGAGTAAATTGAAAATGGTGGCCGACGAGGCCGAGATTCGTAGCGACAAGCGCGCCGAGTGTGAGGGCAATGGCGAACGGTCGGCCGAATGCGGCGGCTATCGGTCGCAACAACCAGCTCGTCCCTGCCATTAAATAGGCCGACAAGAAGGGAAGGATCGGCACCAAAAATCGCTGCGGGGGCCACGACCAGAATAAGATCAGCAATAGGTAGCCCGCCATCGCGCACGGCAACGGCCTGCCTTGCGACAGCGGGCGGATAATCATCAACCAAGGAATTAGTCCGGCAGCCGCCAAAATGATTTCGCACCAATTGCTCGCCAGATATGGTTCGCAGGCCGCCCACAATCCCTCACACACGAGCCCGCTGCTGCCGATCGCCACCCACAGCGCGTTGGCGCGGAATACGGGGATCAGCATGTCGAAGCCAGTGCTCGACCAGCAGCCAACGTAATCGGTGTAGTAGCCGTCGATGGGGTTGCGGTCCCAAACGCCGCGGCCGACGAGGCTCCACAGAATCCAAGGCAATGCGGCGATTGCAGCGCCAACCAGGCACGCGCGTACTGGCCGCCATGCTCGCCATAGCACGGCGACGCTGGAGACGATGAACACCGCGCCAATGGTACGGCATAAGAAGGGCAGCGCCAGAAGCAGCCCCAGGCGGAATTGACGCCGTCGCGATGCGCCGTAGCCCTCCAGGTGAGTGTCGAGCGCCCACAACGCGATGACGCTCAGCAGCGCAAAAGGCATCTCGGCCATCGCCAAGACGCAGAAGTAAAGGAAAAACGACGCCGTGGCGCACATCATGGCGCCGGCCGCCGCGACGCCGCGCGAACAATAGCCGAAGCGAACCAAGTACAGGTAGGAAAGCGCAACCGTGGCTGCTCCGCAAAGCAGAGTGACGATTTGCATTGCCAGGAGATTTTCTGGGAACGTCGGCCAGAAGGAGTAAACGGCGGCCAGCGCAGCCGGGTAAAGTGGCGGGTACTTCGTCTGCAGCGGTGCGCCGGGCACGCCTGAGAGCCGGTAACCTTCTCCCTCGGCAAGAGCCCTGGCCGTCGACACGTAAATCGCGTCGTCATGATACACGCCGCAAACCCTGGGCGCGATCCGCGCGGCGCCGCCCAGCAGCACAAGCGCCGCCAGGCCGAAGGCCGCAAGCCAGTCGCGGAGCTTCAGACAGGTAGGGGGATTCACCATTGGGGGGGGCGGACATGTTGGCGATGGGCGGGGGGCCGCGCCTCGGCGGCTTGGAAGAGTATAGGTTATGCCGGCGACTCGAACCGGACGGGCCGAAATGCCCCCAAATCTCGCAACGCCGGCCGTCGCCGTGTTTGTGATCTAGGCTTCAAGGAATTGTCTTCAAGTGCTCTCCGCCGTGCGGCGTAGGGCGGGTGCTCGCACCGGCCGCGGTCTGCGACTTTTGGTGGGTGCAAGCTC
>DASXWB010000870.1:0-2677 GCA_036503915.1 Lacipirellulaceae bacterium
CCCTCGAACAACAACGTGATCATCCCTTCCGCGTTCGGCATGATCCCGTCGATCCTGGCGACCTTCGTGCTGTTGTCCACGAGCGGCGTAATATTGGCCTGACCGTTGTTGCTCCCCGTAGCGGTGAACAATGAATAGTCGCCGGTAGTTCCGGCGGCTCCGTAGAACAGAAAATCGTACTCGGCGTGCATTTCGAGATTGTCCAGCGTCATCGTCAGCACGGCTCCATCACGCACGTAGGCGCCGTCGCGCAGCGCGGAGTCGGGAAGGCCGGCAACTTCGGCAGGGTACGGTCCATTATAATTGGCGGCGTCCAAACTCAGCGCTGCATCGCCGCCGCTGGTGATCGTCCAATCGGTAGAAAACGTATAACCGGTCTGAGAGCCAGTGGTGTCGGTCAACTGCAGGATCACTTCGGGCCGGCTGAGAGCGACGCCGGTGAAGTTGTTCCAGCCCGTGGCGAGCGTCTGCTGTGTGTTAAGGCCGATGTCAATCCGCATGATGCGGTCTTCGGCGGCAAGGAGGCCGAGCGGCCTTGATTGACCGGACGTAATGAATTCCTGCAGGACCGCCTGCATAGCAGTGGCCCGCTGCTGCATTATGGACGTGCCGCCGCCGCTCAGCAAATTCGACTGCTCGCCCGGATCGGTTGAGAGATTGTAGAGCTGCAATTGGCCGAAATCGGTAATCGGCGACATCGGGTTGTGCTTGCCCGCTCCGATTCCGCCGTCGGTGGATGTAAAGATCAACTTCCATTCCTGCCCATGCTCATCGAAGTGGCGGAAGGCGAAGGCGCCGCCGCCCGAATGCTCAACGCCGCGGTTGCGCGCCGCGTCGGTCGTTTGGCCCAAAAGCTGGGCCGCCAAGCTCACACTGTCCGGAGCTGCCCCGGCGGGCAATTGGAAATCGATCACATCGGCCACGGTGGCCATGAAGTCGTTAAGCTCCACAAGTTGGTTGTTCGTCGATCCGGCCGCGATGCGGTTGTTCCATTGGGCGATGAACGGCACCCGATGCCCGCCCTCGTAAATCGTCCATTTGTCGCCGCGGAGCGGGGTCCCGTCGACGAAACCCGGTGAAGTCGCGAACGCAAATTGGTCTTCAGCACCGTTATCGGTGGCGAACACAATCAGCGTATCGTCCGCGATGCTGTCGCTTGTATCCTCATCGCCGTTGGGGTCCTCAAGTGCATCGAGCACACGGCCGACGGCCCAGTCGACCGTCGCGATGAAATCTCCGTAGTTGCCCTTTCCGGTTGTGTCTTGCAAGAACGCTGGCGGAACGATCGGCGCATGCGGCGCCGTCATCGAAAAATAGAGAAAGAATGGGTCGGCCTGCCCGGCGTGCGTCCCAATGTAAGAAACGGCTTCGTCCGTGATCGTCGGCATTACGTCGCGCATGTTATACCCAGGAGTCACCAGGCCGGGCAGATTGCCGCCCGGCGGAGTGTAAGGCGAGTTATTGGGCGGCAATCCCACTGGTACGGCCGGCGTCTGCAAGTCCGCGCCCACAGTGCGATTGTCACGGATCCACGTGTAGGGCGGCCAGTTGATGATGTCGTCGCCCAAGTAGAAATCGAAGCCATGCGCGATCGGCCCGTTGCTAAACGGCTGCGTGTAATCGACATTAGTACCGTCCCGCAACGGGGCGCCGCCCGTCGTTACCCAATTCATGCCCAGGTGCCACTTGCCTATGGCCGCGGTCGAATACCCGGCGTCCTGCAGCATTTCGCCCACCGTGAGCCGGCTGGGTTCGATCAAACCCGGCGCGTGCGGAAGGACGACGCCCGATTGCAAAGAAGTTCGCCAGGCATATCGCCCCGTCAGGAGGCTGTACCGCGTCGGCGAGCACACGGAGGAGGACGAATGGGCATTCGTGAAACGCATTCCGGCCGCAGCAATGCGGTCGATGTTCGGCGTATCGACTTGCGAGTTGGGAGTGTACGAGCGAGCTTCGCCGAGGCCCATGTCGTCGGCCAGGATGTAAACGATATTGGGTCGTTCGGGCTGAGCCACGGCGCGAACGCAGAACCGCCCGGCGCTCGAAACGATCAGCGCACAACTTAAGATAACCGCGAATCGCGAAAACCGCTGTGGAAAGATCACGCCAGCAATGTCCGATGCGAGTCCGCCGTCGCGTTCAGGCCAAGAGGCGAGGCGTCGTGCCGCAATGAAGCGACGGGGCACGCCGGGCTTCCGTCGCCGGCGCGCGAAAATGATGGAGCGGCATTTACCCGTGCCGACGCGTTTAGCCAACCGCATCCGGTTGCGGCGGCAATGGTTCCAAGAATCCATTATAAATGACCGGCGATTCGTGTCCACGATTTAAACCGTTTCGTGCGCGGCGATTCCGGCAAGCCCTTGAATTGCAGGGCGTTGTTTGACCATTAGTCCACCGGTATAATCCTCGGGTTTGGTAGACTGTTTGTTGCCAAGCTGGGCGCAGAATTCTGTTTGCGAACATGTGACAACATGGCGGCCATCCGGCCTAGAAAATCCGCCGGTTGACCCGAGCTCCATCTGCCGAGGAAATAAAAATGGCTATTCGCGTGGCAATCAATGGATTTGGCCGAATCGGCCGGTTGACGTTCAGGAATATGCACGCCCGCAAGGGCGAGTTTGAGGTTGTGGCCATCAACGACCTCACGGACAACGAGATGCTGGCCACGCTCTTGAAG
>DASXWB010000871.1:0-2284 GCA_036503915.1 Lacipirellulaceae bacterium
TCCTGTACGCCGACACCGTGACCGACTCGATGCAGCGGGCGATCGACGAAACGCGCCGGCGTCGGGAGCTGCAAGTGCAATACAACGCCGAACACGGCATCACGCCGGAGACGATCAAGAAGGCGATCCACGCCGGCATCGAGGCCGAGGCGGCGGCGCACGTCGAGGCGAACGCGAAGGTCGGCCGGACGGATGAGACGCAGTACATCACCGAGGAGTACATCGCCGAGCTGGAAGCCGAGATGTTCGCCGCGGCCGAGGCCATGGAATTCGAGCGCGCCGCGTCAATCCGCGACCGCATCGGCGAGTTGCGCGAACAGATCGGCAAGCCGGTCACGGCCGTGCGCGAGCGCGACGGCGATACCAATGGAGCAAAGAAACGCCGCGGCAAAAAGAAACTTGGCGACCCGGCCGCCTGGAAAGGCCGCGTCCCGCGCCCGAAGCGAAACATTTGATGCCGGGGCACACTGCCGATACCGCGCGCCGCGCCCTATAATTGTGGCGCACGGTAGTACCATGATCTATTACAATGTCGAAATAGCGCGCGAAGCGATCGCGGATTTTTGCCGGCGACATCATATTCGCCGTTTGTCGTTTTTTGGATCCGTACTGCGACGCGATTTCGGGCCTCATAGCGACATCGATGTGCTCGTCGAATTCGAACCCGGACATACGCCCGGATTGGCATTCTTTGGCATGCAGGAAGAACTGGGCAGGGTCTTAGGGCGCCACGTTGATTTGCACACGCCGGCTTCGTTAAGCAAGTACTTTCGCGAAAAAGTGCTGTCCGAGGCGCAGGTGCAATATGTCGCCGCGTGACGAAGTAAGCTGTCCTGGGGCGTTGCCCCAGTCACCCATCCGAACCGTCCACCGCGCGCAAGGAGAATCGCCATGAACCGTCGCACTCGCCGTGAATTCCTGGAAGACGTCGGCCGAGGCATGCTGGTCGCCAGTCTCGGTTCGGCCGCATTCGAATTCGGAATGGCGCCGGCAATTGCCGACGATGCCGCCACGCGCCTGACGTTCGGCGCGCTCGAACCGCTTGTCACACTGATGCAGGAAACACCGCCCGACAAACTCCTGCCGCTGCTGGTCGAAAGACTTAACTCGGGCACCGAGTTGAAATCGCTCATCACGGCTGGCGCGCTCGCCAACGCCCGCGCTTTCGGCGGGCAGGACTACACCGGCTACCACACCTTCATGGCCCTCGCGCCGGCCTACCAGATGTCGGCCGAGCTTCCCGCCAAGCGCCAGGCATTGCCCGTTTTGAAAGTGCTCCACCGCAACAGCCGTCGCCTCCAGGAGCAACAGGCCAATCACAAGGACGTGCTCGAACACGTGCACGCCGCCGAATCGATTGACGGGGCCACAAGCGGCGAAAAACTTCGCGACGCCGTGCGCGCCGTCGACTGGAAAGGTGCCGAAGAGCAGTTCGCGGCCATTTCCAACAGAGACGCCGCCGACGCCTTCAACGACTTGCAGCTTGCCGTGATGGACGAAGTCAACGTCCATCGGGTCGTCTTGGCCTGGCGCGCCTGGGCCATGCTCGAACTCACAGGCCAGCAGTACGCGCACTCGCTGCTGCGACAATCGCTGCGCTTCTGTCTCGACTCGGAGCAATTCATGCGGGATCGGGGCAGCGCGAGGTCCGAAGTGCGCGAAGTTCTGCCGCGACTGCTGGAGCAATACGATTTGCTCGGCAAATCGCTTGGCAAACGCAAAGCCGACGATCGGCAGGTCGAAGAACTTGCGCACGTGATCTTCACCGGCTCGCGCGACCAGGCCGCTGAGGCCACCGCCGCGGCGCTCGCCGAGGGCACCGACCCCGAATGCATCGGCGAAGCAATCTCAATGGCTGCGAACTTGCTCGTTCTGCATGATCCCGGCCGCCGCGAACAGCACAGCACGCCGGAAAAACCGCCCGGCTGCGTGCACGGCGACTCGACCGGCGTGCATGCCTCCGACGCGGCCAACGCCTGGCGCAACATTGCGCGCGTGGCCAACGCGCGAAACGCCGCGGCCAGCCTCATCGTCGGCGCGTACCATACGGCGGGCCAGTTCAGCTACGTCAACAAAGATCGTTATCCATACACCCATCTATTGGAGGAAATCGATTCCAAGGACGCCGCCGTGCTGCTAGGTCAAACGGAAGAAGCAATCCGCGGCAATGATCAGGCCCGCGCCTGCGCGGTGGTCGAGCGCTACGGCCAGCTCGATCTGCCGCCGCGCCCCGTCTTCGATCTGCTCTTGAAGTACGCCGTGAGCGAAGACGGCGCGCTCCACG
>DASXWB010000872.1:0-3073 GCA_036503915.1 Lacipirellulaceae bacterium
GTCTTCTCCGGCAGGTCAGGTGCGATCGCAGGGTCGGTCTTGAGACGCCGCAGAATGTAAGGCCGTACCAGTCGCCGTAGCGCACCGAAAGCATGGACGCTTTGCTGCTTATCGAGACGCCTGAGGTACTTCTTGAATTGACTCGCGTTCCCCAGCAGCCCTGGGCAACAGAAGTCGAAGATCGACCACAGATCGCCCAGATGGTTTTCGACGGGCGTGCCGGTCATCGCAATACGAACCGCTGCCGGCAGCTTCTTGACGCAACGAGTTTGTTCCGATGAAGCGTTCTTGATGGCCTGAGCTTCATCCAAGACGACGATTGACCAGGCCACTTGCGCCAGCCATTGCTGGCGGCGAACTAATCCGTAGGTCGTCACCAGCAGATCGAATTCCGTTAGCCGTTTCTGAGGATCCTTCGCGAGGCAGGCCAGTTCCTCCGCATCGCATTCCGCCCGATGAGCGAAGAAGACCCTCAGCGAGGGGGCGAAGCGAGCAAACTCCTGTTTCCAATTGCCGATCAGCGAGGCGGGGATCACCAACAAACTCGGGCGACCATTTGCTTTGTGGTCGCGCTTCCGCTGCAGCAGCAGGTCGATCACCTGGATGGTCTTGCCGAGCCCCATGTCATCAGCCAAACACGCCCCCAGTCCCAGCTCCATCATAAACCATAGCCACCGCACGCCGTCCACCTGGTAGTGTCGAAGCTCGGCCTCTAGATCGCGCCCTGGTTGGCAGGCATCGATTCGATCGGGACTGCGCATCCGCTGGAGCGTCTCGCGCAGCCAATCGCCCGCCGTCACATGAGACCAAGACGCCACCGATTCGTTCGACAAGTCCTCGTCGTCGAGTGGGGCACCGGCCAGCAGCCGCATTCCTTCGATAAAGCTCATCCCGTCGGCATGTGTTTGTTCCACCTGCTTCCAATGGGCGAGCGCCTCCTGCAACCGCCGGCGATCGACCTCGACCCATTTGCCGCGGAGCAGGACAAGTCCCTCCGTGCCGGCCAGCAGTTGCTGCTGCTCCTCCTCCGTGAGAGGCTCGCCGTCGAAGGCCAAATCGATATGAAAATCCAGCAAGCTCTCGATGCCGATGTGACTTGCCGACCGCTCGCCGATTCTCACTTGCACTTGCGGACGGGGAGGCCGGCGCGACGACCACCAATTCGGGACCCGCACGACGACGCCCGCCACTTCCATTTGCGGAACCTCGCATAAAAATCGGTGCGCTTGACCGACTGTCCACGCCTGTGGCGCAAAGAGGGCTTTGCTCGCAAGCAGTTCGCTGACCACGGTGCTGCGCTGGCTGGCCCGCCGCACCGGCTCCAGCAGCGATTCAAGCCGGGCCGCCTCCTTCGTGCCGGCGTAGGTTTTCACTGCTTCGGCTAGCGGCAGATGCTGGAGCCGCAACGAGCGCGAGAGCCGATGTGTATAGGTGGCCAGGAATGCAAACGGGCGTGCATCATCGCGGCGATTTTCCGCCAAATGAAACGTGACCCGGCCCAGCAAATGCCACAGCGGATTGACCGTCCGCAGCCAGGCCGCCGCCCCCTCAGGGAATTTCGTCGCTCGATCGGCAACTACCTCGGCCAATTCACACCACAGCTTGCGGAGCAAGTCCTCAGTGAGATACTCCAGGCCGCGCATTGGCGGAGCCTCGGCGATGAGCTGCGCGAGTTCGTCGTCGGAGGGAGGCGGCGCCGATCTCCATTCTCGGACTGCATCGTCCCCCAATTGGCAGATCGCATGAAAATACTCCCGCGCGAAACTCCGCCAGAAAACAAGCGACGCCGGCAGGTCGCCGCTCCACGGCTCCGTGGCCAGTAGCACAAGCCCCGCGGCGATCGATTCGTCCAGCGCCACGCGCAAGGCCGCAACTTCCCGTTCACCCATCGTCGGCAGGCTGGCTGGCGCGTCGTCCAAACGAAGCCGTCCAACCGGTGTTACAAAGAGGCTCACACTCATGCCGAATACGATAACGAATTCGCGCAAACTTGGCTCCCCCACGTGGGAAAGCGCTGCCGCGCCGACGAAGAGACGTAGCGAATATGATTAGCACGCGGACTCATTCGTGTCCGGCTACAGGTCGAACCGTTTTGGTTGGTTCGGCAAATGCAGCAATGGCCATGAGAATGACTTCACGAAGTTGCTCTGGCAGATGCGGCCAAGCGGACAGAATTGCGTCCATGGCTTCACGTGTGGACTCGTCGATCTGGGACAGATTGTGACAGTTCGTGAATGGGCAACCTTCCCAGGATGCTGGCGCCTTTTCAAATCGTTCCTTTTCGAAGCAATGGTGTGCCGCTGCCAACCGGGCACGCCCCTTCTTAGCGTCTCGTGCGTCCGTCGAAGAAGCGTCGGCGTGGCTTGAACCGCTTCGCCGCGGATGCTACAGCAGGCCACCATGCGACTTCCGGTTCTACAGAGTTACCTCTTTTTCTTCAGTAGCTGCTTATTCCGCTTGACTTCGTTTTCCAGCTCTTGACGCAGCGAGTCGCACACCAGCTCGCAGATCTTCTCCAACACCGGATCTTCGAGGCGATACAGGACAAACGAACCTTCTTTTCTTCGTACGACCATCCGCGCTTCACTGAGGTGCTTGAGATGCTTCGACGCATTTGCCGTGCTGCGGCCTGACGCCGCCACAATCTGGCTGACGTTCAATTCGCCCTGCTCCATGAGACAGCGGAGAATGGCCAGTCGCGTCGGATCGGCGAGCATGCGGAATTTTGCCGCCACAAGTTCCAAGAATTCATCGGATGCGATTGGAATCACAGGCTATTTCTCCGCTGTCCGTTTCCACCCCGAGGCACAGCAAACGCCGAGCCGGGAGAAATCCCGTAGCGGCATTAACCGGCACAACATTTGCCGAATTAGGCAACTGGATGATTCCTGTCATTGGATTTATCCGAGATTCAGTGTTTCGATACCTGGCGGGCCAGCGCATCAGTCGCCTGGTGCGGCACATCGCCATTGCGAAATGGCCAGCCGTAAACCATTGAGGTTTAACGATGACCACGCCGCTATCCAGAAAGTCCTGGTCGCCCTACGTAGTGGGTGCGCTGATTGGCGTCCTT
>DASXWB010000873.1:0-2262 GCA_036503915.1 Lacipirellulaceae bacterium
CGTACGGCCTCTACTCGGCGTCGTTCCGCAGCGTGAAGCCGATGCCGTGATACCCGTCGTCGGTATCGTAAAGGATCATGCCGCCCGGCGGCATATAGGGCGCGAGTGCTTCAAACGGCGGCAGCTTATGCTGATCGAGCGCTTCGGCCAGCGCCGTAAGTACCGGGTTATCCTCCTTGTGCTCATCGATCATCTCGCGCGTCTTCTCCGAAGTTAAGAGCTCGTACCAATGTCGTATCGATTCTTCATATCGGCTGACTGAAAACAAAACGGGGGTCGTGCCCGCCGTCTCGCGCCCCAGCACGGCCGTTGTGCGGGCGTAATCCTCGGAGTCAACAAGTCGATCGACCGTGCCGTCGCGCGCCGCCACGCAGCGCTCGAACAATTGGCACGATGTGCCGATGAACAGGTGCCCGTCCATGATCGCCACGCAGGGCTCCATCGGCCGGTCCTCCTCGGCCATATCCTTTAGCCCCTCGGGCAAGATTGCGTGGTACGTCGTCTGGCCAAAGCTGCGTTCTTCGAATGCCTCGATGTACTTTTCAATGATCGTCTCCAGCGTTTTTGCAGCCGCTTCTTCGTCTTTCAGCTCAATGGCGATCACGTGCTGCTGGCCGCGGAATCGCGCCGGCTTCTCATAGCCGATGACCCAAGTGTAGCGCGTTCCCAGGTTATCGATGACGTCGGTTTGCACGTTGATGCCAAGCTCGGCGGACACGTTTTCGTCGATCATCTTGTCGGTCGATCCTTCACCGCGAAATTGGTCGACGATCGCCGCCACGCGCTCGTAAAACACGCGCATGTTCCAGTGCCAGGCCAGGTAGCTCTCCGTGGCCAGCGGCACGAACGGCTGCGGGGCCGTGTCGCCCTGTTCGAACGCCGGCAATTGCATCACGCCCGATCGCGGGTTGGCGAGCAGCACATGGAAGTGAGACAGGTCGTCGTATTCATCCGTGGCCGCCGTAAATGAACCGCCGATGGCGTTCAGTCCGTCCAGGCCGATCGCGGGAAACATTCCCATCGCGAATTGAACGCCGCCCGAATCGCGTCCAAAGTTCTGCACCATCCCGATCGGATCGGCATAAAACACGAGATGCGGCGGCGGGTCCTGAGGACGCCGGCAATGTCGCACGATCGTCGCGAATTGACTGTTCTCCGCCAGCGTGCGCCCCGGCACGAATTTTTGTTCTTCTTCATCGTCGGATTCGTTATCGGAGTCGCGCGAAGCATCTTCCGCTTCAGCGCTCTGGTCATCATCGGCCGCGTCGCGGCGGTCGCCGCTTGCGTCTTCGGCTTCGCCGCCCCAATGATGCGGCACCCCGCGCAGCACATTTGGATCCGTGGCCACGACAATCGTGTTCTCGCGCTCAAACACACCGAACACGCGATTCTCATCATCCGCGTCGCGAACGACCGTCACCTCAACGCCGTTGATGTCCTCCTCAGAAAACTCGCCTCCGACCTCCCGGGCAAAAGTTAGCGCCCGTTCCATCAATCGCTCGGCGACTGAAGGCTCGTCTCCTTGGTCAATTATCAGCAGAAACGCCGGCATGGCGCCTTCTCGCGCCACGATTCCGAACGCCACTTCGCCATGCGGCAACTTCTGCAGTTCGTCGAAGGAGATGCCCAGGAACTGCTCCGCCTTCTCCGCATACAGCTTCCCGGCCTCGCCATACAACTGCTCGACGAACGGCTGCAGCTGTGGATCGCGCAGCATCCGTCCGGTCGACGAGTCCCGCATGCGCTGGCCAAATTCAAAAGCGTTCGACGTGCGTACAAACAGCAGCGTTTCCTCGGGAAAAAGCTTCATCGCCGAGGGCCGCTCGGCCGCCTGCAGACTGCCCCCCAGACCCAAGGCCGGACCCGCGGCGGCAGCACAAATCAACACGCATCGCAAAAAAAAGCGCGAAAGTTTCTCAGCGACTCGGGCGGGCATGGCTGGCTCCGGTGTTAGAAGGGGCAGAGCTGGCGGCAGGCCTTTCGCCGCCGGATTTTGCGGATTTCAGTTTGCAGCCGCTGGAATAGAATTCGTCCGGCGGCGGCAAAACTTGGCCCGCCATTATACGATATAATGGATGCACTTGTCGGGGGCCCGATTCGAGCCCACGGCAGGAGCGCCCTAGCTCGCAGACGCCCCCAAATCCTGGAATTCTTGGAGGATCAAGCCATGTTCCGATCCCCGTGCACCGTGGCTGCAGCCGGCGCAATCGTTCTTTGCATCACGAGCCTGACCTATGCACAAGGGCGTACGGGCGGCATGAG
>DASXWB010000874.1:0-3068 GCA_036503915.1 Lacipirellulaceae bacterium
GCTGACGGCAATCGAAAGGGCCAGCCCGTGGGCCAAGGCAATGCCCACGAGGCCGATGCCGCTACTGATCGGCGACTGGGTCGAGACAATGGCCCCGATTCCCGCGAAGCACAGAAAAAACGTCCCGATCGCCTCCGCCACGAGCTGCCGGACCGTGTACATCGCCCATTCCTCCGGAATAGATAGGAGCAGGGAGCGGGAAGCACGGAGCGAAGCGTCGGATTTGGTCCTGCTCCCGGCCTCTCACTCCTCGCTCCCCGCTATTTCAGCTGCCCGCGCAGCGCTTCCAGGGCCGCATCGTAATCCGGCTCGCTGGTGACTTCGGGAACGTATTCGGCGTGGACGACCTTGCCGTTGGGATCGAGCACGAACACGGCGCGAGCCAGGATCTTCAGCTCCTCGATGAGTGTGCCCCAGTTTTTGCCGAAGTTGCGCTCCTGGTAGTCGCTGCCGACGCGCATGTTCTTGATGTTTTCGGCTCCGCAGAAGCGGTTCATGGCAAACGGCAGGTCCATGCTCACGGTCACCGCGTTGATCCGCTCGCCCATCGACGCAAGCTGCTCGTTGAACTTCTTGGTTTGCATCGCGCACACGGCCGTATCGAGCGATGGCACGACGCTGAGGATCGTCGGCTTGCCCTTGAGGTCGGCGAGCGAGATCGTCTTCATGCCGCCTTCGAAGTAGTGGATTTTGAAGTCGGGGGCCGTCTGGCCCTCTTTTACTTCAGTGCCCGCAAGTGTCAGCGGCGCTCCTTTGAACGTAACGGCTCCAGATCGTGACATCGCTTGGACCTTTCGTATATTCGAACTTAACGTACGACTAGTCAGAAAAATCGCCGAAATCGGCGGCATAGCGGCAACCGTGCAGCCGGGACGGACCCTTAAGTATCCGGTTTTAACGGACGCCTGCAAGGGTCTAAAGAGTGGCCCAGATGCCCGACGGGCGCGTGGAATCGAACGAGTTTGACCAAGCGCGAGCGTGCGACAAGAGAATAATCAGCGCCACGAAGCGCGAACAGAATGCGGCGTCGGATTGCACCGGAGGCGATCGCCGTGCGCGTCGCAGGCTTAGTTGCCTTCGGCCTGGATTTCGCTTTCGATGGCTTCGGCCTGTTCCTGCATGGCGGCCGCTTCGCGAGCCAGTTTGAATTCCGGACCCGGAGCGTAGTACTGCACATCGTCGGTGAGATAGTACGGGCTGGGCAGCGTCTGGCCGGCCATTTCCACCTGGCAGCCGGTGAGCAGCGCCAGGGCGGGCAGCACGGCCACGGCCGCAAGGCTCCATATTCTCTGGTGCATTGGCTTCCGCGTGTGCATGGTTCGGTCTCCAGCGAGATGGGCAGTGGGCCGCATGTCCGGGCTGTCGGGCCAGATTCTGGTCCGTCGGCCGTCAGGCAAGCGGCGCTTTGCCGTACAACCGTTATCGTCCACCCAACCGGAAAAGATTTGCTGACTTTTAAAGTTTGTGCCAAAACACCTGGAGGCCACGCTAGCTCCGCTTGGGAGAGCATGAAATGTTCATTCCAAGCCCACGGCTCGCCGTCGGCCGCCGCCGACACGTCAGCGGCTTGGAAAGCCAAAGACGCTAAAACGATCGAAAAGTCTGCGGCACCAATTTGGTAGAATGCACATGGGCGCAAGCAATGCATCGCGCGCTCCCCCGCAAGCTTTCGTCCCAAGCTCCAAGAGGCAACCCTATGGGCCGAACCGCTCTTTGCCGATCCCTTTTGGGCCGACGTCCCGCTAGCGATTTACGAGTTGCGATTGTCGCGGCGATGATGGCGGTGCTGTCGACGACCCCAGCGGTGGCGCAAGTTGGCGACGACATTCCCCGCGCGCCGTACTACCTCGCCGTGCAAACCTTTTACTCCGGCGACTACATCGACGCCGAGCGCGGCCTGCGCCGTGAAACGCGCCGCGGCATCCGCACCGTCCAGGCACGTTGGATTGATTCGATCTGCTACCACGCCATGCTGGGCGAGGTGCTGTATCACCAGGGCCGCAACCGCGAAGCGCTGGCCGAGTTCGACCAAGCCTGCCAGATTCTGTTGGCCTATCCGAACTGGCTGTTGCAAGTGAAGTTTATTCAGCCGCCGCGGCCGGACATTGCTCGCACACGTCGCATTCCACCGTGGGGCCGCAGCGAGCGCCAATTCACGCTGGGCCAGTTTGCAGAGACTGAGCAAGTCTTCATGGGCGAGCTCGATCCGCGGCGGGCTTTGCAGGAAGGCGGCGTCTTCCGCACTCCGATGTTCTGGCGTGTGAATGCCGTCGAGGTGATCCGCACTTCGGCACTGGCCATCCGCAGGCGCGGCGAGCTGCTCGGCCCGCTTGCCGCGCATGACCGACTGACCAAGGAGCTTTCCGACACGTTTGCACGCGGCAACCTTTCGTCGCCCAACCACTGGTCGAGCGCGTGGATCGATCTGCTGCGTGGCCTCACGCAAGCCGGCATCGGCAAATTGGATGAAGCCGATATGCTGCTCAGCCGCGCCGCCGTGGTCGAGGGCCAATTCGACCATCCGCTCACGTGCGTCGTGCTCTTGGAGCAGGGACGCATCGCGATGATGCGTGGCGACGGCCGGCGGGCCGCGCACCTTTTGGCCGAAGCGGGGTACTCGGCTTATTACTACGAGAATTGGGACGCGCTCACCGAGTCGATCTGGCTGGGCTGGATCAACCACATGGCCAGCGGCGGCGCAGGGGTGTACGCGCCACTGGAGCCGGTCGCCGATTGGACGCAGCTCAATCGCATGCAGCACGTCGCCACCAAGCTGCGGCTAGCCCAGGCCGAGAGTTTACTATGGCTGGGGCAGGTCGAGCCGGCGGCTGCCGCGGTCGAGGCGGCGGCGCGCCGCATGGGTGAGATGCGCGGCGGACTCACGAACATTCACCTGCTTTATCTGCAGGCTAATGTGAACCTGATGCGCCGCCAATTCGCGCCGGCCGGCGAATTGCTCACGCAAGCGGTCGCGGCACAAGCCTCCGCCTCGCTGCGCAACTTTCAAATCGGACTCACGGATGAAATGTTTGACGCGTCGGCCATCTCGCCGCGCATCGCGGCCGACC
>DASXWB010000875.1:0-13993 GCA_036503915.1 Lacipirellulaceae bacterium
AGACAATGGTATCCCTTCCTATCCCGGGAACAACGTCGCTCCCTACGAGGTGCCCTTCGTCGCCTATATTTTGCCTTACATGGAAGAGGGCGCGCTGTATGAGGCGTACGATTTCGAAAAAGACGCGCAGAAGCAATACAACACGCCGGGCTCGCCGGTCGGGGAGCGGCTAGCCAGCTTCCAGTGCCCAAGCGACATGCCCCAGGACGCCGCTGCCTGCAGCGGCGACGTCGACGAGGATTGGAAGGGCAATTACGGTATTAACTGGGGCGCCTACGTTGCCGCATGCCAACGTCCCAAGCCTGGAGCGCTGGCCGGGACGCAGGACATACTCGGAGCTGGCGAGGGTGATTGCCCGTCGCCGCGCGCCTTGCTTCGCGTGGCGCCCTTTCATATTGAATTCGGCGCCAAGCTCAGCCAAATCACCGACGGTACCAGCCACACGCTGGCCATGATGGAAATGATCCAGACCACCGACGAGTCAGGCGGCACGTGCGATCGACGCGCCCGAATTTGGTGTGAGAAGCCAGGCTGCTATACGCTCATGACCCGCAATACGCCAAATAGCCAGTTCCGGGATGAAGGCAACTGCAGTGAGACAATTCGTGAGGCGCCTTGCAAGGACCTGCCCTTGGGAGATGCCCGGCAGCGATCTCACAATGCCTCGCGGAGTCGTCATCCGGGCGGTGTCCAAGTGCTCATGTGCGACAGCTCGGCGCACTTCATTGCAGACGATATCGATTTGGCTGTGTGGCGAGCGATGAGCACGATCGCCGGCGGCGAAGTTTACGAATCCCCACTGTAAGTCTCATTCATCGATGCGACAGGTAATCGCATTTGGTAAATGCTTTTTCGAAGGACGGCAACGATGCGACATTATTTTGTTCGTTATTGTTATGCGGCGGCGGTTTCTTTGCTGGTCATGGCAGACACGTCCGATGCAGTCACGGTCACAATTAACCGCAACGTGGAAACCAATAACAACAGCACGGACACCGATGGGAATCGCCCGTTCTTTGTCGACAATTACTCCGACGGCACCATCACGTTCACTAATCCCGATGGCTATACAGGAACGGCCACGCCGGGCGTTGATAACATGAGCACGGTCACCGGCGTCGGGCTCGGCCTCGGCGGCGACGGCACCAACGCGCTGCCCATGGGTGCCGGTTTGAATTTTGATATCCGTTTTACCGTCCAGACGACGGGCGCTGCGGGGGGCGTGCTGACCGACGGCGGCAGCGCCGGTCTGGGAGTCGATTCTTCAGCATCGCAAACCGACTCCAATACCACCCAGCTCACGACGGGTGAACAGTTGTTGTTCGACAACTTGCAGCTAACCAACGTTTCGTTCGACGACCCACTCGGCCTGTTGCAGTCCGGCGCCACGGTCGGCAACCCGAGATGGCGGGTGCTTCGCTCACCCGGCCATGCTGCGGGCGATATGGCGACGACCAGTTCCGACCCGGATGGTACGGTGAATCCCACACAATTTAATACGGCAACCTCGATTGAGAATAATTACACGGCTGGACTCATTTCTCCGCCGACAGGACTGGCGAGCCCGCTTTACCTGACGACTACCGGCGGGTCTTGGCCCTTGAAGGGCATCGGCTACCAGGTGGAAATCAACTATGAACTGGCCACGCCGCCGCCGTCGCGGCGGACGTTTCTGTTCGGCGAGCCAGTTCAACCTGGCACTTATGAGGGCACCTCCTCACATCAAATCAGCGACAACGACACGACCATCAGCATCACAGCCGTGGGCAATGGCGCTCTCTTCGACACGAACGATATCGGCGTTGGCGTCAACTCCGCGGAGGACGATCTCGACCCATTGGGCAGTGAGAATGGTGATGCGTTCCAGCGGCGGATTGATGGAAACCTGCCGATGCCCGAGGCGATTCACTTCTCGTTTGACCAGGATGTGTCTCTGGAATCGCTTACCATCGGCTCGCTGAGCCTTGATGGCACCGAGAGCGTCGTCCTGAGCTATGATCCCAACACCGGCCCAAATCCTTTCGCAGGACTCACCGGCTACTCCGGTGATTACACGTTGGGCTCCGATTCAATCACTTTCAATCGACTCACCGGCGGGCAGACACCCTTTCCGATCACCTTCGGCATGAATGGGCAGTCGGAAATTCTCATCACCGAAGGCACTGTCCTCTCGCTAACATCAAGTACTTCCATTTTCCCTGCCGACGACGGCGGCATCCTCCTGGACATGATTACGGTTCGCGTGCCGGACGCCGGTCTTGCCGGCGACTACAATGGCGACGGCACCGTGGATGCGGCGGACTACGTCTTGTGGCGCAAAGATCCGGCGGCTCACGGCGGCGATCCGGCCGGCTATAACACTTGGCGGGCAAACTTCGGCGGAACGCTTACCCCCGGCAGTGGCAGCTCGCCGGGTGCCGTACCGGAAACCACGAGCGACACTTTGCTCATATTCGCTGCCGCATGCTTTAGTATCGCTTGGCGAAAGCGAGCGATTTGAATGGCCTCAACGGGCGTTCACCTGAAGTTTGCCGTTGCGGCGACAACGTTGGCCGTTTTCGGTGGCTGGTACACTAGCAATGCGCGGGGCGCCGATACCGCCCGCCCCAACGTCCTCGTTTTTCTCGCCGACGACCAGGGATGGGGTGACCTCAGTCTCACCGGCAATCCGCAAGTGCAAACGCCGCACATCGACTCACTAGCCCGCGACGGCGTTTCGCTCGCGAACTTTTTCGTATGTCCGGTGTGCTCGCCGACGCGGGCCGAATTTCTAACCGGCCGCTACCATCCTCGCTGCGGCGTGCGCGGCGTCTCGACCGGCCAAGAACGAATGGACCTCGATGAAGCGACGATCGCCGAAGCGTTCCAAGCGGCCGGTTATGCGACCGCATGCTTCGGCAAATGGCACAACGGCAGCCAATGGCCGTATCATCCCAACGCCCGTGGTTTCGACGAGTACTACGGTTTCACGTCCGGTCATTGGGGCGAATACTTCGACGCGCCGCTGGAGCACAACGGCCAGCCGGTACGCGGCAAAGGCTTCACCGTCGACGAGTTTACCGAGCGCGGAATGCAGTTCATCGAGCGGCATCGCGCGCATCCATTCTTTTGCTACTTCGCCTACAATACGCCCCACTCGCCGTTCATTGTGCCGAACGAGTATTGGCAGCGGTTCAAAGATAAGCCGATTACCGCCCGTGGTGCCGATGGTGAACGCGAAACCGTCGATGTCACGCGCGCCGTACTGGCGATGTGCGAGAACATTGATTGGAATGTCGGCCGCGTGCTCGCGAAACTCGACGACTTGCATTTGGCCGAAAACACAATCCTGATTTACTTTTCCGATAACGGCCCTAACAGCGTTCGCTGGAACGGCGGGATGAAAGGCCGCAAAGGATCAACCGATGAAGGCGGCGTGCGGTCGGTGTGCGTCGTCCGCTGGCCGGCGAAACTTAAAGGCGGGAGGAGCGTTCAGGAAATCGCCGGTGCAATCGACTTGCTGCCGACGCTCACGTCGCTGGCTGGCGTTGAGCGCATCGGCGACAAACGGCTGGACGGCGTCGATCTTTCACCGCTCTTGCTCGGCACCGCCCGAGACTGGCCGGAGCGGATGATCTTCTCGCATTGGGCCGGGCGCATGAGCGCCCGCACGCGACGGTACCGCATGGACGACCGCGGCCGGCTCTTCGACATGGTGACTGACCCCGGTCAACGATTCGACATCCGCGCGCAGCAACCGGCCCTTGCTGCAAAGCTCAAAGAAGGACTCGACGCGTGGCGAAGGGATGTGTTCAACGATGAGTCAACACCACTGCGCGCACGTGGGCGGCGAGACCGGTTCGCGTCAAGAGTTGACGACCGGCCGTTTCCGGTCGGCTATGCCGAGTTTCCCCGAACGCCGCTTCCGGCGCGCGACGGACATCCGCACGGCGGCGTGCGCCGCAGCGCTAGCGCGCCGAACTGCTCTTACTTTGTCAATTGGACGAGCGGGGACGATGCCATTACGTGGGAGATCGAAGTTGCGACAGCGGGTCAGTATGACGTTGAGATTCTATACACTTGCCCTGAGCAGGACGCCGGCTCCACTATCGAATTGACGTTTCGCAACGCCAAGTTAACCGGCCAAGTGACACCCGGTTGGGACCCGCCACGGATCACCGACCAGGATGTTATCCCGCGCCCGCCCGCCGAATCGGTGATGAAAGAATTCCGCCCGCTGAAGCTGGGAATCATTGAACTGCAAAAGGGCCGCGGTATGCTGAAGCTACGTGCATTAAGCATTCCTGGAAAGCAAGTCATGCACATGCGGCAGATCAATCTCACGTTGCAAAAGGATCCGTTATGATCGCCGCGCGTATTTGGCATTCTGGTGCTACATGTCGAGCGTGATCCACGCCAATAACGACCGTTTTTACAACTAGTGACTTCTCACCTATGAAGCTATTTTTCGATCGTTGCATGATTGCGCTCGCCTTTGCAGGCACTCTCACCAGCGCTCGCGCTGCAGAGCAACCAAATGTACTCTTCATCATTTCCGACGACTTGAATAACTTTTTGGGCTGTTATGGCGATGAGCGGGCAAAGACGCCAAACATTGACGCGCTTGCCACACGCGGCGTTTGCTTCGATCGCGCGTACTGCCAGTACCCGCTCTGTGGTCCGAGCCGTAACTCGATGCTAACCGGCCTATACCCAAACAGCACGGGAATCCTGAATAACGGGCAAATTTTCCGGCAAACGATTCCTTCGCAAATTAGCCTGCCGCAGGCGTTTCGGCAGGCGGGCTATTTTGTAGCTCGACTGGGAAAGTTGTATCACTATGGCGTGCCGAAATCGATCGGCACCGACGGCCACGATGATCCCGCCTCGTGGGAACTGAAAATGAATCCGGCCGGTGTCGACCGCCTCGAAGAAATGCCGCGCACCTTCAGCCTCAAACGCGGCGAATTTGGCGGTACTCCGAGCTGGTACGCTTCACCAAAGGGGGATTCAGAGCACACCGAC
The DNA here is from genome assembly GCA_036503915.1 of Lacipirellulaceae bacterium. Taxonomy (GTDB): domain Bacteria; phylum Planctomycetota; class Planctomycetia; order Pirellulales; family Lacipirellulaceae; genus JABDGM01. The sequence goes on from DASXWB010000875.1 coordinate 5,005, forward strand.
GGCATGCTGGCCGCTAATGCCGAGTGGGTATTGGAACGATGCGCCCGGCAAAAGGATCGGCCATTCTTCCTCGCCGTCGGTTTTTTTCGGCCGCACACGCCCTATGTTGCGCCGAAGCAGTATTTCGATCTCTATCCCGCGGCTGATATGCCTTTGGTGACAGGCATAGAGCAAGATCAAGCGGACGTGCCGCCCGCTGCGCTTGCCAGCTACAGGCAACGGAACAGATTTACCGACGATCTGCGACGGCAAAGCGCTCAGGCCTATTACGCAAGTATCAGCTTCATGGACGCGCAGCTCGGGCGTATAGTGAAATCTCTTGATCGCCTCGGTCTGTCAGATAACACCATCATCGTTTTCACGAGCGACCACGGCTATCACATCGGCGAGCATGGTTTATGGCAGAAGATGAGCATCTTCGAAGAAAGCGCGCGAGTGCCTCTGCTCGTCGTTGCCCCAGGAGTTGGAAAGAAAGGCACAAATGCGGAAACGCCCGTCGGGCTGATCGATCTGTACTCCACTCTCAGCGAACTGTGCGGCGTCAAGGCGCCTGAAAACCTACAGGGCCAAAGCCTCGTCCCAATCCTGAAGGATGCCAATGCGGAAGGACGCGGCTGGGCTCTCACCCAGGTAAATCGAAATCGCGGAGCCAGGAGCGCTAAGGGCAAACGGTTTTCTGGCTATAGCCTGCGTACTTCGCGCTGGCGCTACACGGAATGGGACGAAGGCCGTGAGGGCCGCGAACTTTACGATCACGAGACCGATTCAAAGGAGCTAACCAACCTCGCTGATGATCAAGCCCACGCGTCGACTGTAGCAGAGCTGTCGAAACAGCTGCGCGCCGCGATTAAGTCCACGTTTCCTTTGTCCGGGAAGACGCCCATTTTACGCGACAGTATGTGGATGCCCAACCTCACCGATCCATGACACACGCCAATTGCCGATGCGGGCGCTTTGTGGCCACTATTGTATAGTGCCGAGAAGTCGTACGTTTTCTCGGACTGAGGCGCAGAGCCGCTCGGGACGCGGAAACGCCTCGTCAAACGACCGTTTTGCAAAACCGTTCCCGCGGTTCAAAAGTCCGCAACGACTCAACGTGGCCTTTGACTCCGCCTGCGGTCCTTCTTCTGCTGCCTTCGCTTGGCTTTTGCGCGACATTCTGCGTCGTGTTGTTTTTTTCGCTCTTGTGCAAGTTTTCGCTGTTCGGCGGTAGTATCGGCAAAGCCCCATCGTTCCCTGATCGACGGCCAACCGGCTTAACGGTCCGACGCAATGCCAAGGCCACGTAGGCCGAGTTCTCGCCGAATATCGCCCCAGTCGCCAACCACTGTTGGATCGATGACGTTGGCAGCAAATGCCCGTTCGATCGTCTCAGCCGACTCGACCGCTTCCAACTCAAGCAAATCGCCGACCAGGAAACCATTGAGGTTTCCAAGGTCCGTTTGATTACGCGCCAGTTCTGCGTCCAGAATGGCCACTACCCGCTCGCGCGTTTCCGGAAAGTGACGGACTATTTCGCGGAGACCGGCGGCCGCTTTGCCGCGTGGGAACTCGCCGTGCGAATCGTCTGACAGATAAGCTGCCAGCGGTTCAATGGCCGGTGGTCCGATCAAGCCGAAGACGTGGTGAAATTCTTCCAGGTACCAGTCGTCATCAAGTTCATCGAGCTCGTCCTGCACATCGAGTAGCGGCTGGACAGCCTCGACCGCACGTAGCTGGCCCAATGCGCGCCATGCATGTACCGGCCCGTAGACGGCTTCATTTTCTGGTGGTGCATCGACCCATTGGGTCGCCAGCGAAATCAGAGCCGGAATGTGCTCAGACGTCAGCGAATACTCCGCGACATAGTCCGGATCGTCTTTGAGCCATCGTCCAGTACCATGTGCGTCGCCTCGTTTCCGAAAGGCTTCCACTAGCAGTTGAGCTGTAGTTTGATTGGCCATGGAACAACTCCGTTCGAAAGAATGGTAAAGCTTAGGAGCAGTTTTGCCTTGATTCACACTTCCTGCATCTCCAAAATCGTCGCGCGGCCGTGTCAGAAAGTCATTGACGCGTGACAGGAGTCTACAAGCCACCGTTTAATAACGGCCGGGAATGTGTTTCGTTTGCTACCAACCAGAATATCCTCTAGAGTTCGTACAGTCGCGGGTCAATAGAGTGCGTTGACGCATCCGACCGGACGCTTACCAATTCTTAGAAGGAGGCATCGTCATGGCCATTGCGAAAGTCACCGAGATTACTGCCTCGTCCACCACGAGCTTCGAGGATGCAATCCAGCAAGGGATCGCTCGTGCGGACAAGACGCTCGATAAGGTCAAAGGAGCATGGATTCAAGAGCAGACAGTCACCGTCGATGGCGGCAAGATCACTGAGTATCGGGTCAACATGAAGATCACGTTCGTACTCAAAGATTGACCGGCTCTGCCCTAAGACCCCACATGGCCTGCCACCAAAGGACCGTTTTCAGACGGGCGAATACTCTCCAATTGTTCTGCATTGGGCTGATCATTGAAGAAGGCCCGCTTCGCGGGTTCGTCGGCTACCGTTCGCTGCCCACGGCGATGGTGACAAGCTGGTCTCGTGGAGCGAGAATGTTCCACGACCGCTCAAAGGTTGAGCCGCTCACAGCGTCAATCACGACATCGACGTGCCGGCAACATCCTCGAATCTCTCGCTCCTGAAATCGATTACCTGCTGGGCACGGAGCTGCAACAAGAAGTCTCGATGGCGCGCAGACGCGGTTTTCGACCAATAGCCTGATTTACCGCTACCGAAAGTTAAAGGAGAGGTTATGAATAGTCTCGGCGCTAACGTACAACAACTGCAGAAAATGAAGACCCATCCCGGTTTCGTTGCCGCGCTGGACCAAAGCGGTGGCAGCACGCCCAAGGCGCTGCGTCTCTACGGAATCAAAGAAGATGCGTGGTCCAACGAGGACGAAATGTTTACGATCGTGCATCAGATGCGCACCCGAATCATCACCAGCCCCAGCTTCACCGGCGAGAGGATTCTCGCCGCAATTCTGTTCGAGAATACCATGGACAGGGACATCGAGGGACAGCCTACCGGAGACTTTCTTTGGAACGTCAAACATGTGGTGCCATTTCTGAAAGTGGACAATGGCCTTGCAGCCGAGAAGGACGGGGTCCAGTTGATGAAGCCGATGCCCGAGCTTGCCACGCTGCTCGACAAGGCCAAAGCGAAACGAATGTTTGGGACCAAGATGCGCTCGGTCATTAAAGAAGCCAACGCGGCGGGCATCAAGGACATTGTCAACCAACAGTTCGAAGTAGCTCGGCAGATCATCGCCGCGGGCTTAGTGCCGATCATCGAGCCAGAAGGAGATATTCACTGCCCGGAAAAGTCCAAGGCCGAGAAGTTGCTCAAAGCGGCCATTCTCGAGAAGCTCAACGAACTGCCCGTGGGTCAGATGGTCATGCTCAAACTCACCCTGCCAGAGCAAGACGACTTCTATGCCGATTTCGTCAGTCATCCGAATATCGTGAGGGTGGTGGCACTGTCGGGCGGTTATACGCGGGAAGAGGCAAACGACCGACTGCGGAGAAATCACGGTATCGTAGCGAGCTTTTCGCGGGCGCTGGTAGAGGGGCTGTCGGCCCAGCAATCCGATGCCGAATTTAACACCCTCCTGGATGCATCCATTCAGAGTATCTTTGAGGCGTCCAACACCTAGGCCTGCCATGATCGGAGCGGCGGCAGCAAGTATTCGCATGCGGCGGCGCCGAATCACTTACCCAGTGCCGAGAAGTCGTTGCGTGTGGACTGCTCCATCAATCGACCGTTTTGGAAAGCCGGGACCGCCTGACGCGCAATTCGGCTAACGCGATTCGCCGCCGGTGCCTTACCGTTGCGAATTGCGGGAGTTGCTCGCCTACCTTTGTAATCCCGGAGTCAACCCCCAAATAAAGACCCCGAGCCCGGCGAGTCCGAGCGGAATGCCAACGGGCAGCAGCACCATCGTGACACTTAGGCCCACTCCCAGCACCATCATCACCAGCCCTCCAATGATCGCCGCCAAGTGAAACACGATTCTATCCGGCTTTTTGTCCTGATCGTTATTGCTCATTGTCGGACTCTTTCTGGAAATAAAAAGTCCCATCGGTCACGTCGGGTCCGGGGTGAACCGCTTGTGTGACGGCTGTTCCTTATGGGCAACCTCCAAGCAACCAGCGGAAGCAGTTTGTGTACCAAATCCGTGCTTAGTCCGCGTCTTCAACGGTCCGGCTTCGGGGCATGAACGTGGGCCAATTTTCAATACGCTTTGGTCAAATAAATTCCTAGAGCACGCAAGCGGCGCCAGTGCACAGTTTTTCCATCAGGAGGGCGCGGTGGAACGCCTGACCCATGGCCGGCATGCAGTTTGCCCACAATGATTTCTCCGATGGAAAACATCAACAACCAGTCGGGTTAGCGACGAGTGCGCCACACATTTTGTGCGATTCGGCCCAGTGAAGCGCCACAAGACGACACACTTTGCCCGTCGCGCTGACGCGCGGCGACTGTCATCTGGGAATCCACGTAACTTGAGGGAAGGAACAACTCCCCGGTTCACGCGCTCGTCGGATGAGCGCGCAACGCTCAAAAGAGGGGGAGGTCATCGATGATTCGGATCACCAAGTCCAGTGACGTAGGCCGCCGGGTGGACGTCAGCGTGGACGTATTGATCCAGCTGGCCGAGCAGCGGATGAGTCATGGCTTCGCCCCTCCGCCCGAGATCTACCGCATCGAATACCTACGTCGCATCGACTGGTTGCAATTTCCTGGCTGGGCGCGGCCGGTGGACCCGCAGGTATTTGATGGTTGCTGTCACGAAGGGTAGCTGACCAAAGGAGGTGGGCCATGACGTGTGTTCACGTGCAAAAGCTCTACAAACTTTGCCTTGAACACGATCTGAAGCTTGGCGGGTCGGATTTAATCCGCGTGTTCTGCCATCAGTGCGGCGAGCAGGAAGTGTGTCCCTCCACGCTGATGGATGAGTACGACGCCAAACAGGTGCAGCCAGTCATCGACACGAATAAGGGTCTAGCGGAGGATTCCGCCACATGATGAATCGGCGGCGGATTAACCGTGCAGCAGGTTGGGACAGCAGTCCGTATGAGTCGAGCGGTTCGAGCGACGCATCTCATCCAACCACTAATAAATATATGAACCAAACTGAAAGTCAATTCCGTTCTTTAGAGGCGCACCGCTCAACTCATCGCAATCGGATGCTGATGTATGGTTTCGTTGTCAGCATCATTGGCCTTCCAGTCGGGATCTTGCTCCGGCTACCTGTCGTATGGGGGCTTGCCATCGTCGGAATTGTCATTGGCGGAATCAAGATCCTCCTGAGACGTTCCGGCGGATAAACGAACCGCGTCGAACCAATTCCTGCTTCATTGTGAATCGGATTGTTTTGCCGTTTCTTCGAGGAAGCGCTTCAGGACGCCGGCGCTGCTATGGTCCTCGTCGTGTGCCGCATGGATCAGCGTGAGGACCCCTTCCTTACTTTTCTGATGCAGGAAATCGATTGACTTGTGCTTCGCCTGCAGTTCCGCTCGATAACATTGCTCAAACTCCGCCCACTTTGCGACGTTGGGGTGGCTACCGAATCGCTGGTGCAACTCAGCGCTCGGGGCGACCTCCTTGAGCCATTGGTCGAACTTAGCGTCTTTCTCCGCCAGATCACGTGGCCAATATGGCTCGACAAAAACTCGGAAGCCGTCCTGGGAGTCAGGCTTTTCGTATGCACGCTTAAGTTGGATCATGACAGGTCACCTTTATGAAGATGGTTTGGGCATAGCCCGCGATTATCGGACCGTTCGCGGCTCATGCCCGTCGAGCTTGCGTCATCTATGCTGTTGGTGATCAGCTTAACTCGCTCAATGCCGTGCGCCGGCCGCGTGGCGAAGGTGCTTGCGCCATAGGCCGACCGATCTATGCGGTAGCTAGCCGCAAGCCCAGCGCATCAATTCTATAATATTGCCCTCCGAGTGTAAGATGCGGCCCCCCCTCGAATGCCCCGCCGATAGTGCTATGATGCGCGGCAAGGAGCCGCACACGATGGACGGTCTTAAAGAGGGCGACGGGGTGCGAATGGGTAAGGGCCGGGAGGGCAAGGTAGTTGTGATGAGCGCGGACGGCGTGCGAGCCTACGTGGAGCGAGGCCAGACCAGCATCCTCGATGTGCAACTCTTCAGCTTTCCCGTTGCCGCCCTGCAATAGATCGATCCGCCTAAGCCCGGGGACAAATCCTAGCTCCCGTACGACTCGCGCCTAATCCGACCTCGAGGTATGCCGTGGCCGTTCCAAGCTGGATAGAGCTGGTCATCTTCGTTTTCGTAACTGCGTTAGTAATTGTGCTCATATGGCACTTTCCAAAAATGCGTCGCCGCAAATAACCTTGTGCAAATCCTCACAAATCTTCCGGCGAATTAGGACACTACCGTAATTTGTCGTCAACTCATTGATTCTTGAGACGCTTCGAGAAACCACCGTTTTTTAACAGGTTCGAAATCGTCTTTGCACTTGAAGGCACTATGCAGGAGTGTAGCGAACGCCTTCCGTGATCATCCGTAATTCAATGATCGCCGATCATAGCGCGGTCGACTCCTCGCTACGTGGACGAGCGAACCGCAGCAGCAGGGCGGGCAACAGGATCAAATCTCCAACGAGTGCTGAGGCGACCGTCAGCCCACCCATGGATGCGAAAATGCGCTGCTCGCGCATGTCGCTGAATAGGACGGTCGCGAATCCAACCACGAGCACCAGAGTCGTCATGATCATTCCGGTTCCCGCCCCGGTGAATGCACGCCCAATCGCCTCAAAGTCGTTGTGACCCTCGTCACGCTCTTCATTGAACCGAGTCAGAAAGTGAATTGTGTCGTCGACGGCAATTCCCAGACAGACCGTGAATGCGCAAACGCTCACCACCTCCAAAGACTGGCCCGCTAGCACCAAAAACGTACCGGTCACGGCCAAAGGAAACACGTTGGGGATGACCGAAATCAATCCGATACGAACGGATCGAAAGGCTAGCCCCAGAACTACGAAAATAATTACCGAAGCGCTACCGAGGCTCGTCGCCAAATCGACCACAATCTGGTACAGATTTCGCCATCGCCAAGCGGCCGTTCCCGTAAGTTCAAGGATGAAACTCGGGTGCTCTTCAGTGATCCGCTTCAGGCCCGCTTCGATGCGTTCGAAGACCGGGCCATATTTAGCGATTCCCAGGTCGCGCACACGAAAGGTCACGGTAGCCGAACGATCTTCCGGGACGTAAAACGCGCGCTTCAGCGGCGGCGGCAGTAAAGCCAGCATGGACATGCGCTCGGCCGCGTTTCCCTCACCCGGTAAGGCCGCGAGCAGGCTGCGGATCGACAACGGGTGACCTATCAATTGTTCCGTACGGAGCAGGTCGTCGACCTTCCCGATGGCCTCCAACACTTCCGGCGCATCGGAAGCAATTGCATCGGACCATCGCACCTCGATCGATGAGAATTCCAGCCCACCGAACGCCTCATCGATCCGCCGCATCGCCATCGAGGCTTCCGAGCGGCGGGGGAGCGAATCGGCCATTCGGTCGTCGGGCCGCAAAGTCAGTGTGACTCCGACCAAGACGAGCGTGCCGACAATCGCAAGTAAACTAATTGGCCTCGCATGCCGCAGTACAAAATCGATGATTCCGCCAATGCGAACGAGGTTGCGGTCCACCAATCCCTTCTCGTGACCGACATGCACTCCGCGACCAAGCCACGTGGAACATGCCAAGGGGATGACGGCAATGACTGCCAGGAACAAGAGCACCACGCCGAGCACGCAACTCAAACCAAACTCCTGAACGATTTCATGGTGGGCCAGCGTGAGCGATCCGAAGCCGATGGCCGTCGTGAGGGATGTCAGGAAACACGCCAGGCCCACTTTGTCGAGCGCCGCCCGCGCAGCGTCCCGCCCATTCAAACCGGCGGCGGATTGACGACGGATCTCCACCATCAAATGGACGCCGTCCGTCAGGCCGACCATGCTCAGCATGACTGGCAGGAGTACGTCGTTGAATGGATTGTCCTGCAGATGGAAGTACCGCAGGATGCCGAGCGTCCAAAACACACCCATCATGGGTGCAAGCGACACAATCAGCACGGCGCGAATGCCGCGGAACAGCACGATCGCCATCAGCAACACGACGCCGTAACCGATGATCTGGTACCTCCGCTGATTCTCGCGATGGGTGCGCATCAGTGTGATGTAAATCGGCGTGCGGCCCGTCACCTGGAACGACAGTTCGACTCCGGGATGCTCCGCCGAAGCCCGCTCCGCGGCTAGCCGCAGACGGCTCATGCAGTCGTCGTCACTTTGCAGAAACAGCCAATCGAAATTGACAAGCAGCAGCAAGGTGCGCCCATCATCGGAAAGTAGTTGCCCACCGATCAACGGGTGTGAAAGCGCTCTTTCTCGTGCAAGGGCGAATCGACGCTGGGAGGACGCGGCGCGGGGAAACAACGGCTCCTGCAGACCAAAGATATTGAGCGTGGGGATTTGATCCATCCACAGCACACTGCGAACGTAATCGAGCGATTCCAATTCCTCGACGACGTATCGCAGGGCCAGTGCTCCCTGCGCCGAGAAAAACTCGTCCTCCGCGGAATGAACCACGATCACCGCGTCGGAGTTCGAGAGGCTAACCGGTTCCACGGAAGGCTTCGCGGGTACCTCCGCTGTGGTCGCTTCGACGACCTCCGATTCCGCTGAGGGCGGTTGGAACCAACGCTCGATGGTATCGACGCCGATGTACCCAACGATCGATATTACACTCATCGCGAGGATGAATAGCGTCACGGCGGCCCGATGATTGACGGTCCAGCCGAATGCGCGATCGAAGGAGAAGGACACGGACTATAAGGTTCCAAATAAAGGAGCAAGAGGATCTGGCCGGAAATGAGACGCCCGCCGATCGCTAGAAATCGGCCCGACGCTGCACGGCGTGTTTTAT
>DASXWB010000876.1:0-3496 GCA_036503915.1 Lacipirellulaceae bacterium
CATCGATCTTGATTCGACATTCGTTGGGGCGCAGAACAATGGCCGGTATCCGGCAGCGGAAGCACCGCCGATGGGAATTGACGGCTTGGCCACCACTAAGTATTTGAATTTTGGCCACGCCGGGTCCGGATTCATTGTGACTCCAGCTACGTCTTTTCCTGTGGATGGGTTTCAAATCACGACGGCGAATGACGCGCCTGGGCGCGATCCGTCCATGTGGTCGTTGTATGGCTTTAACGGGGCGTTGACGACAACCAACAGCGGGCCCTCGCCGGCGATCAATCAGACAGGTCTGGCCGAAGCGTGGACGCTCATTTCGTCCGGATCCGTGGCCTTGCCTGGCGATCCGACGATTGGCAGCGATCAGCGCGGCGTAGTCGGTCCGATGGTTCCGGTTAACTCGACCACTGCCTATCAACACTACAAATTTATCGTCGACGCGATCAAGCGTCCGTCGGACAACATCATGCAGTTTGCCGACATTCAGTTCTTTGCCGACGAAACCGTTCCGACGAGCGGGTTTTTGCTCCCTCTCGATCCAATCATCGCGGTGGATGGAGTGCCTGTGCCCGCCGGGTGGAAGGCCTGCGGCACGCCGAACACGGACTGCAGCAGTTCGCCGGGGGGTGAGCTGCCCCCGCTGGCAATCGATCAGGTTTTTAATCCAGGGCCCCCTATCTCCACCACGAAGTACCTGAACTTCGGCGAAGAGAAGTCCGGAATCATTATCACGAATTCGGAGGGGCCGGTTGACGTAAACTTCATGCGCCTTCGAACGGCCAACGATGCGATGGCGCGCGATCCGGCATCATACCAGTTGTTTGGCACCAACGATCCGATAACTTCCGAGCCGAATTCGAATTCGAACGGAACAGAAACTTGGACATTGATCGCCGAGAGCAGCGAGGCGAATCCGCTTGTGTTGCCGACAGACCGGCACACGTGGGGCGATTTTATTGCCGTCAATTCGCCGACTGCTTACAGCTCGTACCGACTGATTTTCCCGACGGTCCGGGACGCGGCAGGTGCGAACTCGATGCAGATCGCAGACGTCCAGTTCTATACCGCGATTCCCGAACCGGCGACCGCGTCCCTCCTGGCGATCGTGGGTTTGGCGATGGCGGCTGCCACACGGCGTCGCAGCTAGAAGTAATGGAATGGAAGTTAAGAATAACATTGTGCCGGGGGTGAGTTGAGGCTCACCCCCGGTTTGTTACAGTGGGGCGAAAAATCAATCGCATCGTGGGGTGCGCGCCTTGGAGGTCGCTCGTGGGCGGTTGCTACTGGCCTGACAAGCGGCGTAGGACCGGTTGACAAAAAAGGGGCTGTGACAGGGCATTTAGGACGAACCCGTTTCGTGTGGAGCCTCAGAGGCGACGGAAGCTGATGCACACCTGACGTACCTCTTCTCGTCGCACCAGGACCAGGTCCATTGACGGCATCGCGTTTGCAGTCTCGCGTGAATTCCAGATGACGCAATTCGGGATTGTTTCCGAGAAAAGTTTACCGGTGTTGAGGTATATGCGATGAAAAAGCCGACTTCTGTAGCCTTCGCCTTTGGGTGCTTGGCCATTTTCTGTTCAGCGGCATGGTCTGTGCCGCTGTTACAGATGACTGATCCAATTCTGGCGATTGACACGGATCCGCCCGCAATGCAAACGCGCGTCAGTATGTACCCGGGAAATGAGCCGCCGGCCGCAGCTCTTGATGGGCTTGCCACTTCCAAGTACCTGAATTTCGGCACACTCAACACGGGTTTCATCGTGACGCCAGGATCCGGACCATCGATCATACAGAGCATGCAGTTCAGCACGGCCAACGACGCGGTTGGTCGCGACCCCACGTCTTGGAAACTCTGGGGCACGAACGATCCGATCACCAGCGTCGAGCACAGCGCCGGCGACGCGGAAAACTGGAGTCTCATTGCTGAAGGTCCCGTCGAGCTGCCTGGCACGTTACCAGATGGCGGGGGCGATGATTTCCGTAACACACTTGGCCCGCTCCTGTCGTTTTCCAACAGCAATCAATACTCGTCCTACCGACTGATCTTTCCCACGATTAAGAATTTTCCTGCCGCGAACTCGATGCAGATAGCGGACGTGTTCATGTTCAAAGACATGGCCGGGACTGATCCCATCCCATTGAGCGATTTCGACCCGGTGATCGCGGTTCAACTCGAGCCTGCGATCATTACTGGATTGCCAGATTCATCGTCACCAGCCGCTGAGACGGCGGATAAGCTGCTTGATGGGAGTGCAACTTATATGCGTGGAGCTGGCACCTTCCTCACGAAGTATTTGAACTTCGGCGACGTGAATTCAGGCTTTATCGTGACGCCGGCTGTTGGGGCCTCGATCGTAACCAGCTTCCAAATGACAACCGCTGACGATGCCATGGAACGCGACCCGTCCACTTGGGAGCTTTATGGCACAAACGACCCGATCACGAGCACCAACCACAGCCAGGGGAACGCGGAATCGTGGACGTTGATCGACTCCGGGTCTGTGGACCTGCCGCCGGAACGTCAGACGGCGGGCCCAGTCGTGACGGTCGAGAATAGTACGACGGCTTACAAGTCGTATCGGATGATCTTTCCCACGCTTCGCGCCGCCCCCGTGATGCCGAACTCGATGCAGCTCGCCGGGATTGAATTTTTCGGCGATCTGGCTGGCGGTTTGGAGGGCGACTTCAACAGTGACGGAAAAGTTGACGCGGCCGATTATGTCGTCTGGCGAAAGACGGACGGTGCGCAGCCCGGCTACGACATGTGGCGCACCAACTTCGGCAGAACTGCCGGCGCGGGGAGCAGCTTGGGCGGCTCGGCCGTCCCGGAACCGGGCACAATTGGGTTGGGGCTGCTCACATTGCTCGCGCTGGGGCGGCTTAGGCGGGCGCGGCGCCAAATGACCTAAAGAGGTCGATTCGCCACCAAGAAAATGCGACAGTACGTATTCGGATTGAAACGCTTGCTCGTTGATCCAAGTTAAGCAGTGGAGGCGTTCGATGTAGGTCAGCCTTTCCAGGTCGCCACGGGCGACTCGCTGCGGCGAGCTGACATATTCAGGCAAGTGTCAGGCTAGAAAGCCTGACCGACGCGAAATGCTCCAGCTATCCCAGGTCAAACGACTTGGCGAGCCTTGGTAATTGGAATACAATTAGCTTGCTTTGGAGTCATCGGGAGTTATCTTGTGCGCTCCGGGCGCTTTTCCTGTCGCAGGGCGATTTCGACTGTTTTACGAAGGCGAGCGGGACTGGGAGGCAAGTCTTGCGGTTGCCTCGTCTGTTAAATCATTCGATTTCGTATAGCGGTTGCTTCACCTGTCGACTGGGTTAGAGACCGGTCGCGATATTTATCGGGTGAACAGTTTTCGTAATACATTCGCGCACTGCACCTGCTCTACCAGGCAGGAGGGGCTTTGCGGATTTGCACCAACCAAATCGGGAGGGTAGCCATGCATCAAATCCAACAAAAACACTCGGCCCCAAGAGGTTTCAC
>DASXWB010000877.1:0-3149 GCA_036503915.1 Lacipirellulaceae bacterium
AACGGAATGCGTGAGCGGTTTCTCGCAATACACATGCTTGCCCGCTTTCATCGCCGCCGCCGCGATGCAGGCGTGCGTATGATCGGGCGTGGCGATGACCACCGCGTCGATATCCTTTTGCTCGTCGAGCATCTTGCGGAAATCGGTATATCGCTTCGCTTTCGGATAGCGCTGGAACGTGCGGCCAGCGTAGTCGGCATCGACATCGCACAGCGCCACGATGTTTTCGTTTTCCATCTCTGCCAGGTCGGAGGCGCCCTGCCCACCGATTCCGATGCCGGCGATGTTCAGCTTGTCACTCGGCGCCGTCGAGTTGGCGATTCGACCAAACACATGGCTGGGGACAATCAACGCAGCCGCCGTGCCGCCGATGAATCGCCGGCGCGAGATCGCGTGGGCATTCGCGGTGCGCCGCGCCTTGCGTGATTTTTGTGTCATGAGAGTTCCTCTCGCCGCAGCGTTTCAAAAATCTTTTGTTATTGACATATCAATCGGTTAACCTCTTCCCCATGTAAATCGACTCATCATTGCCTTCGCCGCGACGGCAGAGTTCGACAAAGCCAAGTTTCCTGTAGAACTGGTACGCGCGGTCGTTACTCGCCGCCATCCCAAGATGGACTCCGGGTGCTCCGCTTTTTCGCATCCGGTCCATCAATTCAGTCATCATCAGCGAGCCGTGGCCCTGCCGGTGCGCTCGCGCGATGAGGTCGATGTGCAAGTGGGCCGGGTAAACTTCGTATGGCTCGGGGCAAAAATATTCAGGATGATGATAAAGATAATGGATCGACTCGGTTCGCGTCCAATTGGCCGGGTCGCCGGTCGGCTCCGGAAACTGCCGGCACAGTTCCGGCCGCCACTCGCGCTCGTAGCGTTCATAGAACGACCGTGAATCGAGCGCGCCCAAGGCGTAGCCGCACACGCCTTGCTCGTCTTCGAGCATCAGCGCCAACTCTGGTTCGAACTTCAAATAGGGGCCGACGAAGATCCGACCCAGGGCATCCGGGTCGTCGCGATAGAACGCTTCGCCGTCGTCGCCATGATTGCCCGTCTTGAGGCAGACCCAGTACGCCGCCTTCTCATCGCCCGGCCGGTAATCGCGGATAATCGACGCCATAAAACTGCTGACGTAATCAATGCGTGCTGCTACAGCGAACACGGCCGCCGGCCTCCATTCGGAGGAAGCCTTCCAGCCGGGCTAGTATCCCACCGCGAAACGTGCCTGGCAAACAGCTTTCCAGCTCAATCCCCTCATTTAGATCGCGGCCGGCGTTCTTCTGTGCGAGGGCCGCATCGATGATTAGCAGCTCCTCCTTCAATGCCCAAACTCGCCGGCTCCAAGCATCGAAAAGCTCGCGGTCGCGTAGCTCGGTCAGCCGATCAAACAACGCCTGGACGCGGGCATTGGCCGCGCAAAACTCCTTGTAGCTATCGCCCCAAGAGCTCACCGGCTCGGCGAGCAGGCGATCAACAAGCACCAGCAGCTTAATTGCTTCCGGTCCCTCGACATGCGGCAGGTAGAAGCAATCAGCCAGGAGAAGCAGATCGTCGAGGGGAATCGGTTTCGTTACCGTTTCGTAGCACGCCAGCCAGTCAGCAGCGGATTGCAAGTACGCGGCTCGCGGTTCCCATGCGCTCTCGCCGTTCAAGTAAGCCGCCAGTGTGCGCAGCGCAATAAAGTTGATTGGGTATTCATTGTTCGGGTTAATAAGAATGCCGCGAACGGCGCCGCGTAATTCGCGCGGGCGGCCCGAATACGGCCCGCAGTAAAGCCGGCGGACGTCGTAGTCATTCGCAAACAGGTTGTCCCAAATCACGGGGGCGCGGCCGATTCGCTGCGACAATTGTTCAATTGACTCAACCGGAATCGTTTCTGAAACAATCTCGGGTCCAGTCCAAAGGATGTCGATCGCCGGGTCCAGCAGGCGACCGATCTCGTCCAGATACGCGACGCCGCCATGTTGGGCCCGATCCATGCGGTCGCAGTACGGCGTCGGGCAGAATAGGAATCGGGTGTGCGGCGATTGTTCGCGGGCCCAGGCGAAGATTTCGTTCGTCACGTCGCACTGTGCGGCTGCCACCGAGGCGAATGCGCGCCGATCGTCGTCGCTCATTCGCCCCGGCAGATCGTCGAACAACAATGCAAAGTGCTCGGCGCCCAATTCGCGAAATTGTGCGAACCGCCGCGTGATGCGATCGCGCTCCGCCGCCTTGGAAAACGAGATGTCCAATCCGGGGCTGAGGCCGTAGATGAAGTTCAAACCATCTTGGCGGCATGCGTTAACAAGTTGCCGGAAGAGCGACAGTTGGGCGTCGTCATATGGCTCGCGCCAAATCGCGCGGTGATTCAAGTCGTTCTTGGGCGCATAGAAATAGGTGTTCAACCCCAAGGCGGCCAATCGATCGATCAGGTGAAGCCGCTGGACGTGGGACCATGGCCGGCCGTAAAACCCTTCCACGACGCCGCCGAGAAAATCGGGCTCGATCATCGCGACGCATCCTAGGTAGATCGATGGAGCGATGTGGCACCGGCGACCACTTTGCGGATTGCCTCAGCAAGGAGCGCGATTTTCGGCTCTTCGGCAAGCAGGACGTTCTGCGGTATCCACACCGCGTCGCGACAAACCTGCTCGCACACCGGGCAGGAAATCTCGCGGTAGTCAACGCCCATGCCCGCGAGCGGCGAGCGAATTCCATGCGGCGGCCCCACGTGCGCGTTGGCGAACACGCCATTACGATACAGCGGCCGGTACCAGCCCGCCGAGGCGGGAACTCCCTCGGCCACAAGCGCCTCGATAAACCGATCACGCGAAATCCCCAGCTCGGCTTCGTTCACGCGGAAAATGTACATGTGATAGCTTCGCCGGGTCATACGCGGAGCTGCTGACAAAAGCTTAACACCCGGACTTCCGGCCAGCGCCTCGTCGAGAAGCACGGCGTTTTGCTGGCGACGAGCGATGTGATCCGGCAGCCGAGCAAGCTGGGAAAGCAAGACCGCCGCTTGAAACTCCGTCAGGCGCAGGTTACTGCCGAGGTTATTGTGGTCGTACCAGGCGGACCCTTCGGTGCGGCCGCAATGGCTGAAGCTGCGGCACAGGTCGGCCAGCTCCTGGTCATCCGTCACCAGGATGCCGCCCTCGCCTGCCGTGATG
>DASXWB010000878.1:0-3230 GCA_036503915.1 Lacipirellulaceae bacterium
GGTGGCGGTGCTGGTGGGCAACAACACGGGAAGCTTCCGTTGGGTCAGCACGTATGGCACCGGTTACGGCATGCCTACCGACATCGCCGTCGTCGACCTCAACGGCGACAATATCCTCGATATCGTGACGAACTACGATGCCCCTTTGTATGCGATCACCGTATTCATTCGTCCCATCGTTGACTGGCCGAACTTTTACGACACGGGCGACCACCCTCAGTCGTTGGCACTGGGGGACTTCACCGGCGATGGGAACCTCGACGTGATCACAGCCGGTGACACGATCGACATCCTGTCGGGAAACGGACGGGGCGCATTCGCGGCGGCAATTAACCAGCCCGTCGGGGGCGGCCCGTACACGTCCGTGGCGGCGGGCGACTTCAACGGCGACGGCAAGCTCGACGCTGTCGTCACTTCCGAGACCGGATACGCGCACGTGCTGTTGGGCAATGACAACGGCAGCTTAAGCCTCGCCGGCACGTTCGCCGTCGGCTCGCAGCCGACCGCGATCGTGATCGGGGACTTCAACCGGGACGGGCAGCCCGACGCCGCGGTCGCGAACCGCGGCTCCAACAACGTCTCTGTCCTGCTCAACGATGGCAATTGGTCGGGCGAGACGGTTTTGATCGGCGACTACAACCAGAACGGTACAGTTGACGCCGCTGATTACGTCGTGTGGCGGAAGACGCAGGGCACGATGGTGACGCCGTCAAGCGGCGCCGATGGCAACGGCGACGGCATGGTGGATCAGGATGATTACGGCGTGTGGCGATCGCGATTCGGACAGATGGCGTCGCCGCCAGCCGCTGGCAGTGGTGTAAGTGTGGCCGGCGAAATCGAGGCGCAAGCTGCAGAGGCGACAGGAGTACGAGAGCAAACGAATTTGGGGAGGCCACAAGTCGGCAAAACCAAGTCATCCGTGGAGGTGCGACGAGCGAGTGAGAAGCAACGGGCAATGATGGTGCGAGAATCTGCGTTCGTTGAACTCCTCGCTCGTCCCACCACTAGTCTCGCTCAAATCCGTCTGGCTGTCCGTTCCCCGCTCGGCGCAAGAGCGGCGCATGAAACAAGCCGACGCGATGACGCCGTCTTGATGTGGGTCTCACCCGATTCGAAGCAAGCCGTCAATGATTGGCAAAGTGGGAATATGTTGGAAGACAAAGAGGCGAACAACGCGGGCGACGCATTTTTCGAATCGATCGACGAAGTATTCTCGCTATTGACTAGCGGTTAGCTTCGCATGCCGCCGGTGCTGGTTCATCGCACCAGGAGAAAGCCGTGCATATCAGTCTCCTAGACAAACTTTCTCTTCTCGCCTGTCTCGCCCGCGCGCTTGCGCGCACTCAGTGGTAAAGACTTAACTCGCACGACGTAAGGGGCCGTCCGACGTTCGGACGGCCGAGACCCGCAGCGCCTTATCCAGAAAGAGGCCCTGCCAACCAGGGCGAGGTTTCTCGCCGCACACACACCAGAAAGGAAGATGACCATGAGCAAGATAAAATGGAAGCAGATGTTGGCTGGAGTTTTCGTCGCCTCTGCTTTCGGCGCGATCGCCTTGAGATTCGCTTGGGCGACGCCCCCCAGCGCGCCGGGCACGATCACGACCACTGTAATCTCGGGGCCAGTGGTACTGGGCGCAACGGACATTAAGATCGAAAACGATACCTACGAGCTTGAGCTCAAAACCAAGGGGCTATCGGACGCCCGCGTCGTGCATTTCAAGGTCGCCCCAGGGGGATACTTCGGCTGGCACACGCATCCGGGACCGGTCTTCGTCATGGTCACAGCCGGCACATTGACCTATTACGACTCCGACGCCCCCACCACCGGCGTCGACTATTACGCGGGAAGCGGTTTTGTGGATCAGGGTGGCGGTCACGTGCACGACGCTCGGAACGAAGGAGATATCGACGTGGAACTCGTCGCTTTCTTTCTAACTCCGGCAGGCACGTCCATTCGGATTGACGCACCGGCACCGTAGGCCGATGGAGGGGGAGACACGGAATCTGTAGTTCTCCTTGTCTCCCCCACTCAGGCCAGACCTGCGGCTACGGCACACCGACCCGGCACCCGGCTAATCCGGATGCCGGGTGCCCGGTGCCTGCTACAATCGATTCATGCCCCAAAACGTCGCGACGTTGCTTGGCCGGGTTTCCGGCGGCCGTCACCTCTCGCTGGAGGAGATGTCCGCGGCTATCGATTCGATCATGCGCGGCGAGTGGTCGGATGATGAGATCGGCTTGTTGCTTACGGCGCTGGCGGCCAAGGGAGAAACGGTCGACGAGGTAGCCGGCGCCGCCATGGCGATGCGGCGCCACATGACGCCGATCCGCTCGCGCCACGCCGAAGTTCTCGACACCTGCGGCACAGGTGGTGGCGGCTCGAAGATGTTCAATGTGAGCACGACCGCCGCCATTGTGGCTGCAGCCGCCGGTGTGCCCGTCGCCAAACACGGCAACCGCAGCATCACCAGCTGCAGCGGCTCGGCCGACGTGCTGGCCGAGCTGGGAGTAAACATCAATGCCAGCGTGGCCCAGGTGGAAGCCTGCCTCAACGAGCTCGGCATCTGCTTCTGCTTCGCGCCGCTCATGCACCCATCGATGAAGCACGTGGCCGCCGTGCGCAAGCGGCTGGGCATTCGCACCATCTTCAACATCCTCGGCCCGCTCGTGAACCCGGCCGGAGCACGTTACCAGCTGCTGGGCGCCGGACGGCCCGAGCTGCGGCCCTTGCTCGCCGGCGCGATGGCGCGGCTCGGCACGAAGCGAACGCTCGTGGTCTCCGGCCAGGACGGCCTCGGCGACATCACGCTCACCGGAAACACAAACGTAACCGAGGTAACCGCCGCTGGAACACGAGAGTTCACCTGGCAACCCGAGGATTTTGGTCTCGAACGCAGTTCTCTCGATTCGCTCTCGGTGGATGGACCACAGGCTAGCGCAGCCGTTATCCGTGGTGTCCTAGCCGGCCAGCACGGCCCGGCACGCGACATCGTGATCCTCAATGCGGCAGCCGGCCTAATCGCTGCCGGCAAAACGAAGGATTCCAAAAACGCGACTCGATTAGCCGCCATGGCTATCGACGACGGGAAAGCCGGAGCACTGCTGACACAGCTCGCCCAACGATCATCTGCTGCGCCGTAATCGACTGCTCACCGTACTAACATCTCTTCGATAACGGCTTTCACGCGCCGGGAAACTCCTTGTGGTGCCTTGCCAAGCCTCCGCAAG
>DASXWB010000879.1:0-2375 GCA_036503915.1 Lacipirellulaceae bacterium
AAGGATCGATTGGCTTCGGGATGGCAGTGGTCGCCGCGCCCATTCTGCTGCTCATCAACCCGGTGTTCGTCCCCGGGCCGATGTTGCTTGCAGCGGTGTTCCTGGTGATTCTCATGGCGCTCCGCAACCGTCGCGACGTGATTGCCGGCGACGTCGCCGTGGCCACCGCTGGACGCATCATCGGCACCGCGCCTGCCGCGTGGGCCGTCGGCATGCTGCAGCCCGAAGTATTCGAGCTTCTCTTTGCCATGCTGGTGGTCATCGTCGTCGCGATCAGTGTGACTGGTTACCACCTGCGGCGGACAGCACGCAACGTATTTGTTGCGGCAACACTTTCCGGCTTCATCGGCACGATGTCGTCGATGGGCGGCCCGGCCATGGCGCTTGTCTATCAACACGAAACCGGCCCAAAGATTCGCGGCACGCTGTCGGCGATCTTTACGATTGGAACGGCAGTCTCGGTGTTGGGCCTTTGGTGGGCGGGCCGGTTCGGCAGCATCGAGCTGCAGCTCGCCGTTCTGCTGATGCCGGCCGTGCTGGTCGGCTTCCTGCTGTCGCGCTACACAGTCGGTCGGCTGGACAAGGCGCACACGCGACCCGCCGTGCTGGCGATTTCCGCGCTATCGGCGCTAGCCATTGTGCTTCGTGCGCTTACATAGCGCGACATATCGGGTGCCTGGGGCAACGCCCCAGAGCTTTTCCTGCTGGGGCGTTGCCCCAGCCACCTGCAGCTCGCGCGGAGCAAGCTCCGCCGCTAATTCGCGGCCGCCCGGGTTGCATTCGCGGAATCTTCTGGTTCGGCCGCCAATCGTGTGTCGACCCAATTTGCAACGTTCTTCTCCAACACGCCCAGCGGCACAGAGCCGCTGCCGAGCACAACATCGTGGAATTCCCGCACGTCGAACCGTTCGCCAAGCCGCGTTTCGGCGCCCTTGCGTAGCTCGCGAATTTTCAGCTCGCCGATCTTGTAGCCCAGCGCCTGCCCCGGCCAGCCGATGTAGCGGTCGACCTCCGCGCGGATGTCGTGCATCGGCATCGCGGAATTGGCTCGCATGAAATCAATGGCCTCTTCGCGCGTCCAGCCCAGGAAGTGCATACCCGTGTCGACCACCAATCGGCACGCCCGCCAGATTTCCATCGTCAGCCGTCCGAAGTCGCTATAAGGATCTGTGTAAAAGCCGGTCTCCAGACCAAGCCGCTCCGAATACAGCGCCCAGCCTTCGACGTACGCCGTGAAGCCGGTGTACTTACGGAATTGCGGCAGGTCTTCCAGCTCCTGCTGAATCGCCAACTGCAAGTGGTGGCCGGGGATCGACTCGTGCAGCGACAGGGCTTCGATCATATACAGCGGCCGGCTCGGCAGGTTGAACGTGTTGATATAGAAGAAGCCGGCCCGGCTGCCGTCGCCAGCGGGCGTTTGATAGTAGGCGAACGTGGCCTGGGGCGCGATGTACGCCGGCACTTGCCGCACTCCGCACGGCATGCGCGGCAGTCGCCCAAAAAGCTTCGGCAGCTCGCCTTCCATCCGCTTCATCGCAAAGGCGACTTCCTTTTCCAACTCTTGCGGCGTTTTGGCATAGAACTTAGGCTCATTGCGCAAGAACTCGGTGAACGCCGCGAAGTCGCCGTCGAACTCGACCTTGCGGATGATTTCATCCATCTCGCCGCGAATTCTCGCAACTTCCGCCAGGCCGATCTCGTGAACTTGCTGCGGCGTGAGATCGTCGAGCGTCGTGAATTTCGCCACGCAATAGCGGTACAAGTCGCGCCCCTGCGGCAGGGCCGACGCGGCAATCGTACCGCGGCAATTCGGCACGTATTCCTCCTTCATGAACTTGAGGAATTCGCGATAGCCGGGCACAACGCTCTCGGCGATGGCCTTGCGAGCGGCCGCACGCAGACGCTCGTGTTCGCTTTCCGGCACGCTCGCAGGAAACTCGCGCAGCGGTGCATAGAGCAAACTCTTTTCTGGGTCGTCGACAATTTGCGCCTCGATTGGCTCGTTGTAGCGCTGCATGATGACGCTGGGCGTCGTCATCCCCTGCCGCACGCCTTCGCGCATCAGATCGACGTGCCCGGCCGCGTACTCGGCAAAACGGCCCAGCCGCGCGATGTAGTTTTCGTAATCGCGTGCAGTCGTCAGCGAGAGATTTCGAGGCAGCTCCGGAAACTCGATATGGAATCCATATCGATCGGTGACCGGCATCAAATGGAGCTTGAACTGGTGATCGCGGACTGCGTTGCGCAAGGATATCCCAAAGACGTCGTAATTGACCTGGTCGGCAGCACTGAGCGCGTCGCGTTCGATGGCCTCGAGCCTTGAAACAAACGACCGGCGAGTAGCGTCCCGGCGGTTTTCGTCGGCCAGCGAAATC
>DASXWB010000880.1:0-14179 GCA_036503915.1 Lacipirellulaceae bacterium
GTCATCACCATGCCGCCAACGTGCTGCGACAGGTGTCGCGGGAAGCCGATGATCTCGTTCACGCAGTAAACAAGCCGGCGGCCCAGCTCTGACGCCGGATCGACGCCCACCTCGCGTGCCCTACCCACCAGCTTCGGCTCGTGCGTATAGCCTTCCACGTGCTTGGCCAGCGCGTCGACGCGATCAAGCGACAGGCCGAGCGCCTTGCCCACGTCGCGAATGGCCGAGCGACTGCAATAGGTGATCACTGTGGCGGCCAGCCCGGCCCGCTCGCGACCGTATTTTTCGTACACGTACTGCAGCACCTCCTCGCGCCGCTCGTGCTCGAAATCGATGTCGATGTCGGGCGCTTCGTTGCGCTCGCGGCTCACGAACCGCTCGAACAACAGGTCGCACGTGGCCGGGTCGACCGACGTGACGCCGAGGCAATAGCACACAGCCGAGTTGGCCGCCGAGCCGCGGCCCTGACATAAAATATTTTTCGAGCGGGCGAACCGCACCAGGTCCCACACGGTGAGGAAGTACGGTTCGTAGCGCAGGTCGCGAACAAGTTCCAATTCATACTCAAGCTGCCGGCGGACTTTTTCCGGTACGCCGCCCGGATAGCGCTCGGCCGCCCCTTCCCACGTGAGCTGCGTGAGATATTCGAGCGGCGTCTGACCCTCGGGCGCAAGCTCAGTCGGATATTCGTAGAGCAGCTCATCGAGCGAGAACCGGCAGCGCTCGGCGATTTCGATAGTGCGAGTGATTGCCTCCGGCGCGGCGGCGAAAAGCGCGCGGATTTCCTCGAGCGGCCGCAAGTGCCGCGCGGCGTTAGGAAACAGCAACGTCCCTTCCGCGGCGGCCACCGTCGTGCCGTGGCGGATGGCAGTGAGCACATCATGCAGCACCATTCGCGCGGGCACGTGATAATGCACATCACCCGCCGCCACGAGCGGGATGCCAGTCATGCGAGCCAGCGCTTGAAACTCCGCTAGCCGCGCGCAATCATCCGCCCCACGTAGCAACTCGGCGAGAAGATAACACCGGTCGCCAAAAATCTCACGATACTTCAAAAGCCCGTCAGCCCCCGGCTCCGCCGGGGGTTTCTCTGCAATTTGCAATTTGCAATCTTTATCGCGATTACTAGGCTGTACATCCTCGATAACCCCCGGCGGAGCCGGGGGCTGCACGCCGATTCCAGCCACGAGCCCCTCGGCGAATTCCGCCACATCGTCCAGCGCGAGCGCGCACTCGCCTTTCGGCGCCTGCCGGCGGCCGCAGGTGATCAAGCGGCACAGCCGGCCGTAGCTCGCGCGGTCGGTGGCCCAGAGCACGACGGGCGGCGCATCGACCGGCGTAATTTCCGCGCCGATCACCAGTGGGAGCCCCACTTCCTTAGCCGCGATATGTGCTCGCACCACTCCAGCCAGACTGTTGCGATCCGTCACCGCCAGCGCACGGTAATCCAACTCGCCTGCGCGCCGCACCAGCTCGTCTGGATGCGAGGCACCTTCGAGAAATGAAAAGTTCGTTTTGCAATGCAACTCAGCGTAGCGCACAAACAAATCCTTATTTCTCACGCAAAGGCGCTAAGTCGCAAAGGACGTTTATTTGATGAAAGATGAAAGATGAGGGACGAGAGATGAGCACAATAATTTCATTGCCTACATCCTTAATCCTTTATCCGTCATCTTGATTTTCCTTTGCGCCTTAGCGCCTTTGCGAGAGACTTCATTGCCTACGCGAACGCGCCGTGCAGAAACCAGCGTCTGTCCGTCAGCCGGCGGAAGATCCACAGGTGGCTGCCCGATTCGAGAGCGACGCGGTAGTAATCGCGCCGCACCGAAGAGCCGCGCCACCATAAAGTTTCGATTCGCTCTGGTCCCGCATGATGCACGATCCGCTGGCGCCGATTTTCAAGCCAGACAAACTGCGGCGGACCATCGGGGGCGACACACACTACTTCAAGCGCCTGCGGCGCAGAATGAAGCAAGATGGGCAGAGGGGGAGATGGGGAGAGGGGGAGATTGGTTTGTGCGGAGCGTAAGCGACGGGACTGGGCTAGCCCGGAGCGTGAGCGACGGGGTTTCGCGGTTCCGCCGCGGGCACACGGGACAGAGTTTTGCCGTGTGCCGGGTCGGCTCCGGGCTAGCCATCCCTTGGTTAACGACACAAATCGCACAGCCCGCTCGGGCACCGGGCTGGCGCTCAGCTCCGCGCGCAGCACCTGCTCCTCGCCCAATCGGCTGCTGAGCCGGTTTACGAGCAGCGCGAGCTGATGCGGGTCGCTCGACCAGCGGTCGGCAAACAATTCGCCTTGCCGCTCACCGAGCCGGCCCGCCACGGCCACGCGAACATCTACGCGGTCGACTTCCGCATTGAGTCTCACCGTTTCCAAGTTCAGCTCAACGAGCTCCATGAGCTGCCGCGCGCTGGCCGTGGGTTGCAACAACCCAATCCGCAAGGGCACCGTGTTGCCGCCCATACATCGCAGCAAGCACACGAGCAGCACCGCCCCCTGGTCGCGCGCCGCCAACTGCCGGCTCAATTGCTCCACCAGTTGTCCGAGCACATGCATGAGCACCGCGCGGTCGGCCGTTGGCTCGTCCAGCGAGAGGCCAACTTCCAACCCGGGCAGACCCCGGTGCGGCACGATTATTTCGCTCGCCGCGCCGGTTAGTTGATCCAGCCGGCGCAGCAGCTCATCGCCAAAGCGCGATGTGAGCTCCTCCCGCGGCAATAGCATAAGTTGATCGATGGTTTCGATACCAAGTTCCCGGAGAAGCGCTGTTGCGGCGGCGGAGATGCGCAGGGCCTCGACGGGCAAGAGGTCCAATTGAATGGGTGGCATGCTCTCGCGGCGAAGCCGCGTGAGCATGTCTTCGCCGGCCTCCATGCTCATGCTCCGCTGCGCTGCGCGAGAGCATGCCACTCCTCCGCCTTCAGCGAAGTGTGCCAATGCCCAGGCCTGACCAACTGTCTCGGACACGGCCAGCCGCACGCGGTAGCCGCGGCGCTTGAAGAATTTTTCCACTTGGGCCACCAGCCTGGCCTCGCTGCCCCACAAGTGTTCCAGGTTTGAAATGTCCAACAGCAGGCTCTGGGGTGCATCCCCTTCTTCCAATCCCACACACGGGGTGAACCGCTCGCAGGCTTCGGCCAACTCCGCGAGCGCTTTTCGATCATGCTGCGGCTCGTGCGGCAGTACTGCCAACTGAGGCGCAAGCGCCTGCGCTTCGGCCACCGGCATTGCGACGCGAACGCCTTGCGCCATGGCCGCGCTAGAGCATTCGGCTACCTGAGCGCCCCGGGGGCCGCTGGCCGCCAGTGCCACCGCTCGGCCTTTAAGCTCGGGCCGGGAACGAACGATCCGCTGGATCGGCCAGTTCGGCAACCATAGGCAAAGGATGCGTGTCATGATTTGAACTCACGTCTCGCACGGCATAGGCCGTATCGTCGATTTCCAACGTCGCCGAGCCGTCAGGCCGACCGCTACGACATCGCAGCAAGCGGACATGCTGATAACGTCCGTGGTCCATGGTCCGTAGTCCGTGGTAGGAACGCAACGGACTACGGACAACGGACAACGGACTCACCCCCAGCCGCACATCGGCCCACGACGGCTGGCCCCGCGCGCTAGGTGGTCGCAGCAACAGCCCAAGCGTGCGGCCGGCTTGGGCCGCCAACTGCACTCGGCGAAACGCGGGGCTATCCAGCCGGTCGATCATTCCCCACACCGCAGCCACGGCCGGTGAGCGCAGCGATTGCACGGCCGCCCACAACTCATCGCGCGCGCTTCGCGGACGAACCACGATGAGCCGATCCAGGTCGATGCCCCACGCCGCCGCAGCCTGCGGATAGAAAATTTGTCGCCGATCAATGACCACGAGCGCGCCGCCTTCGCGGCATGCCTCGCGCGCGGCCAGCAAGCTCAAAGTCGCCGCACCTCCACCTTGCGCGCTCAACCATTCGACCAACATGCCATGGCGCAGGCCGCCGCCCGGAAGCAGCCGATCGATCGCCGCCGCGCCGGAAGAAAACACGGTTGCGTCCTCGGCCGCTGCTGCCTCCCAACGCCCCAGTTGCAGGAGCAACTGCTGCATCAAGCGGCCGCGCGAATCGCGTGGCGTGCAATCTGATTGAGGAACACTACTCATCGCACCAATTCCGCCACATCACTGGGGGTCGGAAGTCCTTAGCTCACAAAAACGCGACGAATTGTCGCAACAAGCCCGGTCGATGCTAGCATTCTCTATAACTGTACAAATGTATCGTTAAGGGTCAAGCGCAGTTTCAAGAAAAAACAGGAACCGGTAGGAACTTGGCCGCCGAACCAAAGCCATCAACCGTTAGGGCGCTGAAATCCAACAAATCGGGCCTACCGAATGCCGCTTAAGATCGCGGACACACAAGCCGCGCCGACGCCGCCCTGGGTCCGTTTTGGCAGTTAAAAAGAACGGCCGGGCGTGCTCTGTGTCGCGGGAGATTTATCGACAGTCGCGCCAAGCGGCGCTAATTGTCCGGCGACCGTGAGCGGTTGGTTAAGGTCCCCTCCTACGAAGCCGTACCGCTTGCCGGCAGCCGATTCGCGCCTAGGTGAGACGTTCAGCGTGGCCGATTGAGCGTAAATTCCCGGCAAATCTGCCCTGCCCTCGAGCTATGTCGATTGCTAGAATTCCGACCCGCGAACCGCGGCTCAAGGTTCGCCGTCTTTGAACGACGGGTGCGGCAGCGTGAACGAAGCGCGCGCCTTGAATTTGTCGTTCAAGGCAGTAAATTCGGATCGCCACGGCGAATAAACTGTGGCCGCCGACGCCAACCTCCATTTTGGTCATCCCGCCGTTCACTCCCGTCCGCTCCTAACTGCGCTACACCGCCGTGGCTCACCTTGCGTTTATCTTCTGCTGTTTGATTTGGGGATCATCGTTCATTCTGCTGGAGCGCGTGACGCACGTCTTCGCGCCGGTCGAGATCGGCATCTGGCGAATGCTGAGTGGGGCGGCGGTGGTTGGGCTTTTTTGGTGGTTGCGCCCCGGCGAATTTCGCCTCGCGCGGCGCGACTGGATGTACATGGTCATTGCGGCGGTGGCGTTTACCGCGCCGCCTCAAGTTATTCAATCCTATGTGCTGGCCCAAGGGTACGGACATAGCTTTTTCGGCACGATGGTCGCCGCCATCCCGCTGCTGACCATCCTCGTGTCCGTGCCCATGCTCGGCGTCATGCCGACGCGTCGCGAGCTTATAGGCGTTCTGGGCGGATTGGCGTGTATGTGGATCCTTATCGAAGACGGCGTTCACCGCGGGATGTCGTCTGGCCTCTTGGCGCTTACGTTGATCGTGCCGCTGTCGTCGGCGGTGAGTAACACATTTATCAAGTGGAAGCTGCCGCATGTGCCCGCTGCGCCGCTCACGACAACCCTTCTGGTCGCCGCAAGCTTTGCGCTCTTGCCGCTGCAGCTGTCCACACCGACGCTCGAAATGCTTCACATCGCGGGGCCGGCGAATGCGACCGTCACCCCCTCAGCGGTAGTTTACTTGCTGCTTCTTGGCATTGTCGCGAGCGGCGTCTCGACGATGGTCTTTATCTGGATGATCCTCACGAAGGGTCCCCTCTACGCCGGTATGACGACGTACGTGGTGCCGGTGCTCGCGCTGCTTTGGGGCACGGTCGATGAGGAACGCATCAGCTCCCAGCAAATGCTGGCGATTGTCGGCGTGTTAGTGATGGTCGCGTGTGTGCAAACCGGCTCGAAATCGGCGATCGAGCCCGGCGAGTTAGCTGCCGAAGAAACCGGCGTCGAACCAGAGCTGGCCGTCGTGCCGACCCCCAAGTTGGCGGCGACGGCTTCGCTCGTTCCTTCGCCTGAAACGCAGGTAGCCTAAAGTAGCAGGCACCGGGCACCCGGCAGCCGGTTTAGCCGGGTGCCGGGTCGGTGTGCCGCAGCTTTATGGTATTCTGGTTTCGATCGTTCACAGTGGCCGTCAATGCGGACGGCACACGGAGTGTGCCTGCTACATTACACATGCCTCATCCCTGGCTTGCCGACCGAACCGCGAAGTTTGACGCCTCGGGCATCCGCAAGGTATTCGATCTGGCGGCGAAGATGCAGAATCCGATCAACCTCTCGATCGGCCAGCCGGATTTTCCTGTGCCTGACGCCGTCAAGGAAGCGGCGATTGCGGCCATTCGCGGCGAGCGGAACGGCTACAGCGTCACGCAGGGCATCGCCCAACTTCTCGAGCGGCTGCAGCGGCAGATTGACGAGCAATACCGGCACGCTGACCGCCGCGTGCTCGTAACCTCGGGCACGAGCGGCGCGCTTGTCCTCGCGGTGCTGGCCATGGTGAATCCGGGCGACGAAGTGATTGTGTTCGATCCATATTTCGTCATGTACCCGGCACTGGTCGGCATGGTTGGCGGGCGATGCGTAATGATTGACACATATCCGGACTTTCGCGTCGACCCGAAGCGCGTGGCTGACACTATCACTCCCCGCACGAAAATGATCTTGCTCAACAGCCCGGCCAATCCAACTGGAGTGGTTGCCGGTGCTCCCGAAGTGCGCGAACTCGCCGACTTGGCAGCCAGACACAACATCGCGCTCGTGAGCGATGAGATCTATCGCGAATTCTGTTACGATGGGCCGCTCGTCAGCCCGGCGAAGTGGAACGATCAAACGATCGTCGTCGACGGCTTCAGCAAGACCTACGGCGTCACGGGTTGGCGGCTGGGATTTATGCACGGCCCGTCGGCGATCGTCGACAAGCTCACAATGTTGCAGCAGTACACGTTCGTGTGCGCGCCGCATCCGCTGCAATGGGCGGCGCTGGCGGCGCTCGATGTGGATATGAGCGCACAGATTGATTCGTATCGGCATCGACGTGATATGGTAGTGGCCGGCCTCACAGAGGCCGGCTACAACCTCGTCAAACCGGGCGGGGCTTTTTATGTGT
Organism: Lacipirellulaceae bacterium; assembly: GCA_036503915.1. Lineage (GTDB taxonomy): Bacteria > Planctomycetota > Planctomycetia > Pirellulales > Lacipirellulaceae > JABDGM01. The sequence goes on from DASXWB010000880.1 coordinate 6,937, forward strand.
TTCCCGAAGTGCCGCAAAGCATTGGCAGAGCCAGTGGCACACGGGGAAGCGCAAGCGAGTTCGTGGCCCGGTGCATTGACAATGAGTTGCTCGTAATTCCCGGCGGCATCTTCAGTGGCCGCGATACACATTTCCGCATTTCTTATGCAGCGAGCGAGGCCACCATCGAACGCGGATTACAAGTGCTGCGACGGTTCGCGCAATAAAAAACCCCCGGCCAACCCAGCATCCGGCCTTGCCGGATGCTGTGTGCCCGCGGGGGCTTATTGCTCTGGAATTTTGCTCAAGCACTCTTCGTCTGCGGCTGCTCGCCGAAGAGCGGCTTTTTGCCTTGCACGATGTCGTCGGTGATCACATACCGGCTGCCGCGCGGCTGCTCTGGCAGGTCAAACATGATGTCGAGCATCACGTGCTCGATGATCGAGCGCAGGCCGCGGGCTCCCGTCTCGCGTTCCTGTGCCTTCTTGGCGATGGCCTTCAGCGCTTGATCCGTGAATTTCAGGTCGGCTTCTTCCATGGAGAACAGCCGCTCGTACTGCTTCGTGAGCGCGTTCTTCGGCTCCGTGAGCACTCGGATGAGAGCTTCCTCGTCGAGCGGCGTGAGCGCGCTAACCACCGGCAATCGGCCCACAAGCTCGGGGATCATCCCGAACTCGATGAGGTCGTCAGCCGTGATATTCGGCAGCGTTTCGGCGAGGCCAAGGTCGGTGTGCGATTTCGCGTCCTGCGTGAAGCCAATCGAGCGTTTACCCATCCGCTTGCGGATAATATCCTCCACGCCGTTGAACGTGCCGCCGCAAATGAACAGGATGTTCGTGGTGTCAATCTGGATGTACTGCTGCTCGGGATGTTTGCGGCCACCCTGCGGCGGAACGTTTGCGGTCGTCCCTTCCAGCATCTTGAGAAGCGCTTGCTGTACGCCCTCGCCCGATACGTCTCGCGTGATCGAAACGTTCTGGCTCGTCTTGCCGATCTTGTCGATCTCGTCGATGTACAAGATGCCGCGCTGGGCGGATTCGATGTCGAAGTCGGCAGCGTGCAGCAGCTTCAGCAGCAAGTTCTCCACGTCCTCGCCGACGTAGCCCGCTTCAGTGAGCGTTGTCGCGTCGCCGATGGCAAACGGAACGTTCAAGCTGCGGGCCAGCGTTCGCGCGAGCAGTGTCTTTCCGCATCCCGTGGGGCCGACCAGCAAGATGTTGGATTTATCGATTTCGACGTCGGAATCGTCCTCCGCCGCCACGAGCCGCTTGTAATGGCTGTGCACCGCCACGGACAGCACGCGCTTGGCCTGCTCCTGGCCAATTACGTACTCGTTGAGCTGGGTCATGATCTCACGCGGCGAGGGGATCCGCGTGAAAAGTTGCTTGCTAGTGCCGCGGCGCTTGCGCTCCTGATCGAGGATCGACTGGCACAGCTCAATGCACTCGCCACAGATGTAAACGTCGCCCGGCCCTTCGACCAAGGGACCGACGTCTCGATAGCTTTTCCGGCAGAACGAACAGAAAGCGTTCTTCTTGGTGGTTCCACCGCGGCGTGTGCCGCTGATATCCCGGCCCGTAGGCATGAAAACTCCTTCGGTCGGCGACGCTCATCGTGCGGTTAGCCGCACGCCCAAGCCATCGCCTTTGGATCGTAAGGTGTCACTCGCTTTGAATGCGAACTGCAGAGCGGCGGCGCGCCTTGCGCCGTGCTCCATCCCAGTTGGACAGTTCGCATTCGTGCGTCCGGAGGAGCTTCCTTGTCCCCAGTTGATTGTTCGTCGCGGTGCAACGGCACCGCAGCGGATCAATGTCGCCTCTAACTCTACGTAACAACAGGTTTTCTCGTTCGCCGCGCTGGCCAATGTTGCGGCCGAGCGATTCGCCGCATAATCGCGCCAGCCAGCCCGTCAGGCACATGCCCTTCATGTGCCTCTAACTCGTCTTGTCGCTATCGCTTAACTTCGCTTCGAGCTGTGTTGCTAGCTTCGTCTTAATTGTTCGGTATTCGTCCTCGCTGAGAGTACCCCGGACATGCAATTCTCGAAACTTTGTGAGCAATTCGCTTGAGCTTGGTTGGTCGTCGGCGGAACCACCGCGCCACCTTCTCACGATGGCGGCGGCTAGTGCCAATAATACGAAAATTGCCGCAAACCACAACGCGGCCCGTAACAACGGTTCACTAAAAAACTCTGGCATGCCACATGCCGGTTATCGTTGCCACCAGTGCTAGCCGACCGCGCTTGCCTAACCGATATATTATGCGCCACTGGCAAATTTCCGTCCAGAACGAGACTCTTCGCCGATGAGCCGGCACCGTGCTGCTGGACAGCGTGGCGTCCGCGCGAGCGCTGTCCAGCTCGGCGATTGCCTGCAGATTATGCATCTGGAGAGGGTCTATTGCGTGTCCCGATAAAGATTACAGACTGCGCGGACGGATGCGATGAATTGTCTCACCGCCGGACCTGGCTCGACTCCCGCCAATTATGCAATTCCTGCTACTCATCCGCCGCAATCCATGGACGCCCGGCGCCCTGCTCCGCACCATCATGCTGGTCGGCTTTTGTTTGGCGCCGAGCGCGCCGGCGATTTGTTCGCCAACCGCTTTGGAGGGCACCTCGGCGCCGATTCCTGAGCCGGTTTACTGGAAACAGAACGTGTTTCTGATTCCCTATCAATTCTCCTCGGCCGCCGAGCCAGGCGCCGCGCAGGCGGTGTGGTTGTTCGTGTCGAAAGACCGCGGCGCAACTTGGCAAAAAATCAGCGATGCCAAGCCGCACGTGAAATCGTTCAATTACCGGGCCGAAGGTGACGGCGAATACTGGTTTGCCATTCGTACGCTCGACCATCACGGGCGTGCCTGGCCGGCGGGACCTTATCAACCCGAGCTGCGGGTGATCGTCGACACGACAATGCCGCGGATCGAAGCGCTTCACACCCGCATTCGACGCGATGGCGCAATCGATATTCACTGGCACGGCTCCGACACCAATCTCGACGCGGCCACCTGGCGAATCGAAGCCCAGCTCGATACCAATTCTCCATGGCAGCCAGTGCCGACCGAGGGAGCATCGAGTGAGGGACAGGGAGTAGGGGCTTCGAATACTTACCCTGCGCCGCCGGGATCGAATTTCAGCAGTTTGGTTAGTTACAGCAGTGGCGAAGCAATATGGCAACCGCCGTCCGGCAAGCGGCCAGTCGCAATTCGCGCATCGGTATCCGATCGAGCCGGCAATACGGCAACCTACTGCGCTCCGGTCGAAACGGCGCCGCTTAATGAGCAAGCAGTTCAGCGGCTGCCTGTCGTCGGAGGGTCGATTGAGGCGATCGCTTCGTCGGGGTCAGCAGGAGTGCCCGCGCCCATTAGCGAAGGTGCCTTCAATGTTGCAGACGTTGCACCAGCGGCGTCAGCGGCGACTGGCTGGGTCTCAAGCTCGAACGTTCCGCCAGGCGCCGCGGCTGTGTCCGCGCCGCCGGCCGAACAGCCGCGGCCGCCGGCCGAACAACCTTGGCCGCCAACGTTCATTGCTCACGCACCATTTCAGCTCTCGACCAGCGGCCAGTCGCCGGTAGACGACGCCGTGACGGCCTACGGAAATCCGGCCGGCATCGGCCCTCCTTGGGCTATGCAAGCCGAGCCGCGATCAAATTACGGCGACGCGGGCGTACCTGCGCGCTTTGCGACGGCCGCAGAATCAAACACTGGCATTACCGGCGACACACCCGTGCCAAGCCCTGACAGCGCGCCCTTTCAGCCGCTGCAGCCATATCGCGAAGCTTCGACCACACCATTGCGCGACAATTCGGCCGCCGCAGCTTCTCCACTCGACGTGCGGCCAAAGTTCGTCGGCTCGCGAACCTTTGCCCTCGAATACGATGTCGAATATGTCGGCCGCGGCGGCATTTCAAAGGTCGAGCTGTGGGCAACGCGCGACGGCGGCCAAACCTGGTTCCGCCTCGCGCAGGATGACGACAACCGCACGCCGCTTATGGTGACCGTCGACGAACAAGGCGTCTATGGTTTTCGCCTCGTCGTGGATAGCGCACTCGCTCCGTCAGCACCGCCTTCGCCCGGCGATGCGCCCGAATTGTGCGTGGCGGTCGACCTGCAGCGCCCAATTGCCGAGCTCACCGCGATTGAGCAAGGTGCCGGCAACATGAACGATCACCTTATCCTGCGCTGGCGTGCCGACGACAACAACTTGGAGCCGCGGCCCATCTCGCTGTTCTACAGCAGCCGCCCGGCAGGGCCGTGGTCCGCCGTCGCCACGAGCCTGGAGAACACCGGCCAATATGCCTGGCGCGTCGAACGGCACGTGCCCGGGCGATTCTATTTGCGGCTCGAAGCGCGTGACACGGCCGGCAACCTGGCCGCCTTCCAGACGCGCGACGCGGTGGAATTCGCGCCTCCCGCCGCCAGCGGCCGGTTGCGTTCGGCCGAACCGCTCGATCCAACCGCCGTCGGCGATGGTGCCGCATACCGGTAGTACGCGCCTGGCGATATACTTGCGGGATGGCGAAGTCCCGCAGCGCAAAATCTGGTGTCGTAAGCGCCCTCGATCTGCTCGCCAATGAATCTAAGTATCCCGTCGCATTCGTATGTGCGGTGCACGGCGACGACGCGTATCTCAAAAGCGAAGTGCTCACCAATCTGCGCCGACAATGGCTGGGCGCGGGCGACGAGGAGTTTTCGCTGACCACGTTCGCCGGACGCGAAGCCCAATTGCGCGACGTGCTCGATGCGTTGGCCACAGTCAGCCTGTTCGGCGGCGGCAGGCGCATGGCCGTCGTCGAAGAGGCGGATCCCTTCGTAACTCAATACAGATCCGAATTGGAGGAGTACACCGCGCGTCCGATCTCCGGCGCATCCCTGGTGCTTGAAGTTAAGACTTGGCCCAGCAATACGAAACTAGCCAAAGCCGTTGCCGCCTCCGGGCTTTCAATCGACTGCAAATCCCTAAACGAGCGGCAGATCAAATCCTGGCTCATTCAACAAGCCAAGACAGTCCATGGCGTTCGGCTCGAAGCGGCTGCCGCCGATGCACTCGTCGAACTCGTGCCGCCGGAGCTTGGCATCTTGGCGCAAGAGGTCGCTAAACTTGCGCTAGTCGCGGGCGACAGCCGGTCAATCGATGTCGAGCTGGTGCATCAACATACGGGCGGCTGGCGCGCCCGCACGACTTGGGACATGATCGACGCCGCTGCCGATGGCCGAGCTGCCGATGCGCTCGCGCAGCTCGATCGCGTGATCGCCTCCGGAGAGAAGCCGCACGGGCTGCTCCCGCAAATGGCCTCTTCGCTGCGCCGTTTTGCCACGGCCACAACCTTGATCGAAGCGGCCGAAGCCGACGGCAGGCGACTGCCGATCCGAGAAGCGCTCGCTCAAGCCGGCGTGCCGCCGTTCAAACTGAATGACGCCGAGCGTCAAATGCGACAGATCGCTCGGCCGCGCGCGAAGCTTCTCACGCAGTGGCTGCTAGCGGCCGACCTGGCGATGAAAGGCCACAACTCGTCGGATGAACGCGCCCGCATCGAGCTGGAGCGATTGATCGTACGGCTCGCGGCCGCAGGCAGCCGCCGCTCCTCCTCACAGGGCGAGTCGCGAGGCTCACTTTCAGGCTCCGCAGGACGTGTCTCCTGAGCTTGCCAGCATCCGGCCGATCCTCTACGATTTCCCGCCTTTTCAGACAGTTACGGTCCCACTGCGCGCACGTTTGCGATGCGAACAACGTTGCTAGTCACGATATCCATCTGCGCAGCAGCGCTCGCGAGCGGCGGCTGCGCCCGCCCGTGGACCGAACAGTTTGCATCGCCGACCGGTGTGACCGCCGTGGCAAATGCCGATGCGACTACCGCCGGTCTTACACCGCAAGAAAACGCGAACCACTTGCTCGGCACTGCTAGCTCCGCATCAGGCCACCCAACGAGCGCAACTCCGGAGATGGCAGGCGTGCTGGACCAGCTTCAGCAAATTCGGGCAATCGACCCAACCGCCGAAGCAAAGCTCATGGAGCAGTTGCGCCAAACGCCGGCCGATTCGTGGCCGCTGGTGGCCGAACAGTTCCGGGCCTCGCTGGCCTATCGCGAGCAACTGGTATCAAACTCCGGCCGGCTAGCAATCGCCGACCATCCTAAGAGCGGTCCGTTAGCACCATCGAACGTCGCCAAACGCGAAACAGCTGCGGTCCCTGATCAGGCAACTGTCAATGGCACGCCAGACAGTGCACAAACGCAAAGCGCCGGTGCCCGGGTCATGCCGCTTGGCAGTTCGCACGCTTCGACCGCAGCGGATACATCCCCATACCAAGATCCTCCAACCGAAATTCCTGACCGCGCGCCACATGACGTCATGCAGGCCGCTCTCAGCACGCCAACCCAGCCCGTTGCCAGTCGGCCCGCCGACGAGTGGCGCGAGCTTGTCGCCAGAGCCGCCGAAGATTTGACCGACCGCGTCCCATCTTCGCCCACGACGACGGCGGAAGTTCACCAGCACGTCAGCCTGCGCATGCTCCGTCTATTGTCCGGCAACACCGACGGCGCGCTCGAGCCAATCCCCGCCATCTCCCCCACCGAACAAGACTATTGGTCGCGGCAGGTATTCGCGCTCGCTACGTACCTGGACCATCACGGCCAGCCGGACGACAAGCGCCGCGCCGCGGCCAGCGTGCTGCATCTGGACGAAGCCGTTTCGCATCTCCGCGAGCTAGGCTCGCTCTCGGTGCGCAATCTCTCGTTCTGCAAAAGCGTGTACGGCTACGGCGCCATCGAGCCGTATGATGCGGCGCTCTTTTCGCCCGGCGAGCAGGTCTCGCTCTACGTCGAGGTCGAGAACTACCACAGCCGCTCGACGGAGAAAGGCTTCTGCACTTTACTTGGTTCCACCTACGAGCTGCTCGATGATAAGGGCGAGCGCGTGGGCGGAGGCGAGATTCCCGACGTCAACGACTGCTGCCGCAGCCGCCGCCGCGACTTCCATATTCAGTACAGCCTCACGCTGCCCGAAACACTTACGCCCGGCCGATACCAGCTTCAGCTCGTGATCAAAGACCGCCAAAGCGACAAGCGCGGCCAGGCGACGGTCGCCTTCGAAATCAAAGGCGCAGCATCTTCTGCCGTGTCGCTCTCCACACAATAGCCGCAAGCTGTGCCGGGTGCCTGAGGCATCGCCCCTTAATTCCGGCAATACTGGGGCGTTGCCCCAGCCACCCGTCCGCGAACCTCGCGCGCGCTTTGCTACACTTAGCGTAGGTCAGCCTTTCCAGGCT